>NZ_JBXAXY010000003.1:0-296806 GCF_056782015.1 Dellaglioa sp. CoH-57-MRSF-17
TAAGCTTCTTAGCGCCAAGAGTAGTTGGGGGTCGCCCCCTGCGAGGGTAGGACGTTGCCATGCTTTTTTTATTATTTGGAGGTTTAGCTCAGTTGGGAGAGCGTCTGCCTTACAAGCAGAGGGTCACAGGTTCAAGCCCTGTAACCTCCATTTGAGCCGTTAGCTCAGTTGGTAGAGCATCTGACTTTTAATCAGAGGGTCGACAGTTCGAGCCTGTCACGGCTCATTTTCAATTCCACATTCTGCGGGTGTGGCGGAATTGGCAGACGCACTAGATTTAGGATCTAGCGTCGTAAGACGTGGGGGTTCAAGTCCCTTCACCCGCATCATTTTCAGTTATGCCGACTTAGCTCAGTTGGTAGAGCACCTGATTTGTAATCAGGGGGTCGGGCGTTCGAATCGTCTAGTCGGCACCATTTTTTAATTTTTTTGCGGAAGTAGCTCAGTGGTAGAGCATCACCTTGCCAAGGTGGGGGTCGCGGGTTCGAATCCCGTCTTCCGCTTTTCAATAAATGCCGGGGTGGCGGAACTGGCAGACGCACAGGACTTAAAATCCTGCGGTGAGTGATCACCGTACCGGTTCGATTCCGGTCCTCGGCACCATTTATTGTTTTAATTTTATATTTTTAATGCACCCATAGCGCAACTGGATAGAGTGTCTGACTACGAATCAGAAGGTTGTAGGTTCGACTCCTACTGGGTGCATTTTTTTGTGTTCGGGAAATAGCTCAGCTTGGTAGAGCACCTGGTTTGGGACCAGGGGGTCGCAGGTTCGAATCCTGTTTTCCCGATTAATTGAAAAAGGAATTTAAACTTTATGTTTAAATTCCTTTTTTTGTTTAGGACAAATAACTTTCAATTTTAATTTATATTTCGTATAATGAAAGTCAACATTAGTCAAACTATTTGAGGTGATGAATATGCAGGGTCAGAATATTTCTGATGTGATTGAGAAGTATTTTAAGAAAATTCTTTTAGACGAAAAAGAAATAGTCATTAAACGTTCTGAAGTTGCTGAATTATTTAATTGTGTACCATCGCAAATAAATTATGTTATTAACACGCGATTTACTATTCAAAATGGATATGTAGTAGAGAGTAAACGTGGTGGCGGTGGATATATTAGGATAGAAAAGGTAAATCTTTTTGTAGATCAAGAATTTATTCAAACAATAGAAAATTTAATTGGTACAAACGTATCCCAACAAGAAGGTTACGATATTATTCAAAGTTTATATGATGAGAAGACATTGACAAAAAAAGAATCAAATTTAGTTTTAGCTATAATAAAGAAAGATGTTTTTCTTGGTATGGATACAGAATCAGAAAATATGATACGCGCTAAAATGTTGATTAATTTAATTAATCGCTTACGATATGAAGAGTAGAAAGAGGTAATAATATGGATAATTTATTTACGCCGAGTGCAAAAGAAGTTCTTATTCGAGCACAGGAAGCTGCTAAACACTATCGTCAACAAGCCGTTGGTACTGAACATTTACTTTTGGCTTTGTCTGAAGTACAAAATGGTATTGCAGATAAAGTATTGAAACAATTTAATGTTGATCCAGAAGATATAATGGAAGAAATCGAAAGATTCACTGGTTATGGATCATTGAGATTAAATAAAAATGATAATTATTTACCTTACTCACCAAAAGCAAAAATGATTTTATCAATTGCTAACGATGAAGCTAAAAATTTAAATGCAAGTAAGGTGGGTACAGAGCATCTTTTACTAGCGCTAACAAGTAATAATGAAATATTATCATCAAGAATTATGGGCGGATTAAGTGCTGATGTTAAGCAGGTACGTAAAATGATTTTCCGTCAACTTGGTGTCAGTGAAGTTCAGATGAGACAAAAGAATCGTGGTAAACAAACTCCAGAAGAGGGAACACCTACATTAGATGAATTAGCACGTGATTTGACTAAAATGGCTCGTGATAAGCAGATTGACCCTGTAATTGGTCGAGATTCTGAAGTGAAAAGATTAACTCAAGTATTGAGTCGTCGAACTAAGAATAATCCAGTGTTAATTGGTGAACCTGGTGTTGGTAAGACTGCAATCGCTGAGGGGTTTGCTCAACGATTAGTTGACGGAAACGTTCCTGAAGACATGATTGGAAAACGATTAATGATGCTTGATATGGGATCATTAGTTGCGGGAACAAAATATCGTGGTGAATTTGAAGATCGGTTAAAGAAAATATTGAAAGAAGTATACACGACTAAAGATGTTATTTTATTTATTGATGAATTACACACGTTAATTGGTGCAGGGGGTGCAGAAGGTGCAATAGATGCATCTAATATATTAAAACCTGCATTGGCTCGTGGTGAAGTTCAAGTTATTGGTGCAACGACATTAGATGAGTATCAAAAATACATTGAATCTGATGCTGCTTTGGAACGACGTTTTGCGACAATCACAATCAAAGAACCAACAGAAGCACAGACTGTTGATATTTTAAAGGGACTCCGACCTAAATATGAGGCACATCATCGCGTGCAAATTACCGATGATGCAATTGAAGCAGCAGTAGAAATGGGTAATCGATATATTACTGATCGATTCCTACCTGATAAGGCGATTGATTTAATGGATGAAGCCGCTGCTCAGGTTCGTATTGAGCGCCCAAGGACTAAATCAAAATTAAGTAAAAAACAAGATCAACTTGACGAATTGCGTCAACAAAAAGATGATGCAGTTAGTCAGCAAGATTTTGAATTAGCTGCGGGTATTCGTACAAAAGAAATGCGTGTTAAAAAGCAGGTTGAAGATTTAGAAGCCGAAAAAAATGCTGCCGTTAAGTCTAGTGCAGAACATTATGATATAAAGGTAACTAGCGAAGAAATTGCAGGAATTGTTTCTGATTGGACAGGTGTTCCAGTACAACAATTGAATAAAAGTGAAAGTGATCGCTTAATTCATCTTGAAGACATTTTGCATAAACGTGTTATTGGTCAAAATGAGGCAGTTAGCTCAATTGCAAAGGCTATTCGACGTGCTAGAAGCGGATTGAAAAATCCAGCAAGACCAATTGGTTCATTCATGTTCCTTGGGCCAACGGGTGTTGGTAAAACTGAATTAGCTAAGGCACTTGCTGAAGCTATGTTTGGCTCTGAAGAAGCAATGATTCGAGTGGATATGTCGGAATATATGGAAAAATATAGTACAAGTCGCTTGATTGGATCGCCACCAGGTTACGTTGGATATGATGAAGGTGGACAATTGACTGAAAAAGTTCGTCAGACACCATATTCTGTTGTTCTCTTGGATGAAGTTGAAAAAGCGCATCCTGATGTTTTTAATATTTTACTTCAAGTGTTAGATGATGGATACTTAACAGATTCTAAAGGACGTCGTATTGATTTTAGAAATACAATTATCATTATGACATCTAACTTAGGTGCAACTGCCGTTCGTGATGAGAAGTTTGTTGGATTTGGTGTAGAATCTGAAAAAGATGAATATAAGGCAATGTCTGGAAAAATTCGCGCGGCTCTTAAAAAAGCCTTTCGTCCAGAATTTTTAAACCGAATTGATGAATCAATTATATTCCATTCATTAACTAAAGTTGAATTACATGAGATTGTGAAATTGATGACTAAAGAAGTTATTGATAGGTTGAAGGAACAAGATATTAAGGTTAAAATATCACCTGCAGCAATTGATGTGATTGCTAAGGCAGGGTTTGATCCAGAATATGGTGCTAGACCCATTCGTCGTGCATTACAAACAGAAGTTGAGGACCGTCTAAGTGATATTCTTCTTTCTGGTCAAATAAAAGATAATGATAATATTACAATTGGTGCTGTAAAAGGTGTTATCAAAGTAACGATTAAAGAATCAAAAACTAAAGTAGCAGTGAAGTAAACTTAAAAAGGTGTAACTATTCATGTAGTTGCACCTTTTTTATCACTAGAAAAGGAGTGTTATCTATGGAAAAAATAGATCTTATTGTAATTGGTGGAGGCTCTGCTGGAATTGCAGCAGCAAATCGAGCTGGTTCTTTTGGAAAAAAAGTAATTTTAATAGAAGGAAATGAAATTGGTGGAACTTGTGTCAACGTTGGATGTGTACCTAAAAAGATTATGTGGTCTGCAGCAGCGTTAGCACAAGATTTTGATTTAGCTACTGATTATGGGTTTACTAAACAACAGCCGCAACTTGATTTTGAAAAATTAGTTGCTAACCGTTCTGCATATATTGAACGATTACATGGCGCATATTTCAGAAATTTAGATAAAAATCAGGTACAAGTCATTAAAGGCTATGCAAAATTTATTGATAATCAAACAGTTGAAGTTAATGGCTCAAAATATGTCTCAGAGCACATACTAATTGCAACTGGTGGAACACCCAATATACCCGACATTCCTGGCGCAACGTATGGGATTGAATCTAATCAATTCTTTGATGATTTGAAAGAATTACCTGCTAAAGTTGCGGTTATCGGAAACGGTTATATTGGTACTGAACTTGCTGGAACGTTGAATGCACTAGGGTCAAAAGTTCACATGTATGCAAAATACGACACGTTGTTACCTAATTTTGATGAATTAATTTCAACAAATGTAACAGAAACGTATATAGAAAATGGAATTGATATTAGTTTTAACTCAAAGGTGACAGAGTTGAAACGGCGAAGTGATGGTAAATATGAAGTTATTACCAATGATGACTCATTGGTCGTAGATTGTGTTATTTGGGCGGTTGGCCGCCGACCAGTTACCGATAAAATGAATATTTCTGCCACAAATATTAAATTAAATGATAATGGTACTATTGTGGTCGACGAGTATCAAAATACATCAGTTGCTGGTATTTATGCGACTGGGGATGTTATTGGTAAACTTGACTTAACACCTGTTGCAATTGCAGCTAGCCGAAGATTAATGGAGCGTGTGTTTAATAATAAACCTACGGAACATTTAGATTATAAATTGGTACCCACAGTGGTATTCTCACATCCAGTTGCTGGAACGATTGGTTTAACTGAAGCTGAAGCAACTTTAGAATATGGTCAAGAAAATCTAAAAATTTATCGATCATCATTTACACCAATGCGTTATAGTTTAGGTGATAGTAAGGTGAAGGAAAACCTGAAGTTAATTACGGTTGGTAAAGATGAACGAATTGTTGGATTACATGGTGTTGGAGAAGGCATGGACGAAATGCTACAAGGATTTGCAGTAGCAATTAAAATGGGCGCAACTAAAAAAGATTTCGATGATACAGTTGCTATTCACCCAACGAGTGCTGAAGAATTTGTGACGATGACTTAATGAGCACGAACTGTTGACATCCGATTCAATAGCGTATATGATAATTAAATGTATAATACTGTGAATTTTTATAGCTGATTACGATCTATTGTCCGTAAGAAGCCTTATAGAGAGACAAAAATGGTGATTATTTAAAAATAAATAAACTGTTTTTGTTTTTTCTTTTGCCAAAAAAACCGATTTTTTCGTCTAGTATGCAATTTGTAATCAAACTGTAATATAAAATCATCGGACTTTGGCAGGTTTACAGAATAAATTTGAGAGGTGACTAATTTGGCTGGACATTTAGTAAACTACGGTAAACACAGTACACGTAGAAGTTACGCACGTATCAAAGAAGTTTTAGATTTACCTAATTTAATCGAAATTCAAAGTGACTCTTACCAATGGTTCTTGGATGAAGGTCTTCGTGAAATGTTTGAAGACATCATGCCAATTGACGATTTTGCTGGTAACTTATCATTAGAATTTGTTGATTACCAATTATTAGAACCTAAATACACTGTAGATGAAGCACGCGCACATGATGCGAACTATTCGGCTCCATTACATGTTACATTACGTTTAACTAACCATGAAACTGGCGAAATTAAATCTCAAGATGTTTTCTTTGGTGATTTCCCATTAATGACAGAACAAGGAACATTTATCATTAATGGTGCTGAACGAGTTATTGTTTCTCAATTAGTTCGTTCACCAGGGGTTTACTACAATGGTTCATTAGATAAAAATGGCCGTGAAACATATGGCACAACTGTTATTCCTAACCGTGGTGCATGGTTAGAATATGAATCAGATGCTAAAAATATTTCATATGTACGTATTGATCGTACACGTAAAATTCCATTAACTGAATTGGTCCGCGCTTTAGGATTTGGTTCTGATGATGAAATTATTGAAATGTTGGGTAACAATGATAGCTTAATGCTAACACTTGAAAAAGATGTTCATAAAAATACGGATGATTCACGTGTTGAAGAATCTTTAAAAGATGTTTATGAACGTCTACGTCCCGGCGAACCTAAAACAGCTGATAGCTCACGTAGTTTATTGACAGCTCGTTTCTTTGATCCAAAACGTTACGACTTAGCTCCAGTTGGTCGTTACAAAATTAATAAAAAATTAAGCTTGAAAACACGTTTATTGAACCAAACATTAGCTGAAACATTGGCTGATCCAGATACTGGTGAAGTACTTGCACAAAAAGATACCGTAATTGATAAACAAGTTATGGAAACTTTAGCACCATATCTTGATCGTCAAGATTTCAAGACGGTCACATACCACCCATCAGAAGATGGTGTTGTTACTGAACCTATGGTACTTCAAATCGTTAAGGTTTATTCTCAAGTAGACCCAGAACGTGAGATGCCAATGATTGGTAATGGCAATATTGACTTACAATACAAACATATTGTACCTGCTGATATTATTGCTTCAATGAACTATTTCTTTAATTTAAAAGAAAATATTGGTTCTGTGGATGATATTGATCATTTAGGTAACCGTCGTATTCGTTCAGTTGGTGAATTACTACAAAATCAATTTAGAATTGGTTTATCACGTATGGAACGTGTTGTACGTGAACGTATGTCAATTCAAGATACAACAACTGTTACACCACAACAATTGATTAACATTCGTCCTGTTGTGGCTTCTATTAAAGAATTCTTTGGTTCATCTCAATTATCACAATTCATGGATCAAACTAATCCACTTGGTGAATTGACACATAAACGTCGTCTTTCTGCCTTAGGACCTGGTGGTTTGACTCGTGATCGTGCTGGATATGAAGTTCGTGATGTTCATTACACGCATTACGGTCGTATGTGTCCAATTGAAACGCCTGAAGGACCTAACATTGGTTTGATTAATAGTTTATCAAGTTATGCACGTGTTAACCGATATGGTTTTATTGAAACACCTTATCGTCGTGTGAGCTGGGAATCACATCAAGTAACTGATAAAATCGATTACTTGACTGCTGATGAAGAAGATAACTATGTTATTGCACAGGCTAACTCACCATTAAATGAAGATGATTCATTTGTAAATGAACTCGTTATGGCTCGTAATCGTTCAGAAAATATCGAAATCGGTATTGATAAAGTCGATTACATGGATGTTTCACCTAAACAAGTTGTGGCTGTTGCTACAGCATGTATTCCTTTCTTGGAAAATGATGATTCTAACCGTGCCTTGATGGGTGCCAATATGCAACGTCAAGCTGTTCCTTTAATCAATCCTCATTCACCACTTGTTGGTACAGGTATTGAATATAAGGCAGCTCATGATTCTGGTGTCGCTTTAATTAACAAAAACGAAGGTACTGTTGAATACGTTGATGCACGTGAAATTCGTGTTCGTCGTGAAGATGGCGCTTTAGATAAATACAAATTAATGAAATTCCATCGTTCAAATGGTGGTAAAAACTACAATCAACGTCCAATTGTTCGTGTAAACGATCATGTTGATGCTGATGAAATTTTAGCTGATGGTCCTTCAATGGAAAATGGGGAATTAGCTTTAGGCCAAAACCCATTAGTTGCCTTTATGACTTGGAATGGTTATAACTTTGAAGATGCTGTTATCATTAACGAACGTCTTGTTCGTGATGATGTCTACACATCAATTCATATTGAAGAATTTGAATCAGAAGCACGTGATACAAAATTAGGACCTGAAGAAATTACTCGTGAAATTCCTAATGTTGGTGAAGATTCATTAAAAGATCTTGATGAATTTGGTATCGTCCGTATTGGTGCTGAAGTTAATGATGGTGATATCTTAGTTGGTAAAGTAACACCTAAAGGGGTTACTGAATTATCTGCTGAAGAACGTTTATTACATGCTATCTTTGGAGAAAAGGCTCGTGAAGTACGCGATACTTCATTGAAAGTTCCTCATGGTGGTGGCGGTATTGTTCAAGATGTTAAAATCTTTACTCGTGAAGCAGGGGATGAATTAAGTCCTGGTGTTAATATGATGGTTCGTATCTACATTGCACAAAAACGTAAGTTACGTGTGGGTGATAAGATGGCTGGACGTCATGGTAACAAAGGGGTTGTTTCAATCGTTGTCCCTTCTGAAGATATGCCTTACATGCCAGATGGTACACCAGTTGATATTCTTTTGAATCCCATGGGTGTTCCTTCTCGTATGAATATTGGACAAGTTTTAGATCTTCATTTAGGTATGGCTGCTCGTAAATTAGGTATCCATGTTGCAACACCAGTTTTTGATGGTGCTCGCGATTCAGATATCTGGAATGTCTTTAAAGAAGCTGGAATTTCAGATGATGGTAAGACAATCTTATATGATGGACGTACAGGTGATGCATTTGATAACCGTGTTTCTGTAGGTGTTATGTACTATATGAAACTTGCTCACATGGTTGATGATAAAATCCATGCTCGTTCAATAGGACCATACTCATTAGTAACGCAACAACCATTAGGTGGTAAAGCACAATTTGGTGGACAACGTTTTGGTGAAATGGAAGTTTGGGCACTTGAGGCTTATGGTGCTGCTTACACGTTACAAGAAATTTTAACGTATAAATCTGATGATGTTGTGGGTCGTGTGAAAACATACGAAGCAATTGTCAAAGGCGAACCAATTCCTAAACCAGGTGTTCCTGAATCATTCCGTGTTCTTGTTAAAGAATTACAGTCATTAGGATTAGATATGAAAGTACTTGATGCTAAAAAGACTGAAATTGAATTACGTGACATGGATGATGACGATGATGATATCGTTAATGTGGATGCGTTAAGCAAATTAGCTAATGAACAAAAAGAGAAAAAAGCTAAAGAAGAAGCCGAAAAAATGGCTGCTGAAATGAACAAAGAATAATTTTGGCTTAGTTACTGAACTCAAATTTGTGTGGATGAAGCTAATGCTTAGTTTGAGAAATCCAACACACTATAAAACTAAAGGGAGGTCGGTCCTTTGATCGATGTCAATAAATTTGATAGCATGCAAATTGGCTTAGCATCTTCTGATAAGATTAGAAGCTGGTCATATGGTGAAGTTAAAAAGCCCGAAACAATCAATTATCGTACATTAAAACCTGAAAAAGACGGACTATTCGATGAACGTATTTTTGGACCAACAAAAGATTGGGAATGTGCCTGTGGTAAATACAAACGTATTCGCTATAAAGGTATCGTCTGTGATCGTTGTGGTGTTGAAGTTACTCGTTCTAAAGTACGTCGCGAACGTATGGGTCATATTGAATTAGCTGCACCAGTTACACATATCTGGTACTTTAAAGGAATTCCAAGTCGTATGGGTCTTGTCTTAGACATGAGTCCTCGTGCTTTGGAAGAAGTTATCTACTTTGCTTCTTACGTTGTTACTGAACCTGGTAACACACCTCTTGAAAAGAAACAGTTATTAACAGAACGTGAATATCGTGAAAAACGTGAAGAATACGGGACTGAATTCGAAGCTGGAATGGGTGCTGACGCTATTCGTCATTTATTACGTGATGTTAATCTTGCTGGTGAATCTGAAGAATTAAAAGAAGAATTGAAAGATGCTACTGGCCAAAAGAGAACACGTGCTGTTCGTCGTTTGGACATTTTAGAAGCATTCTTACTTTCTGAAAATGAACCTGCATGGATGGTTATGGATGCTGTTCCTATTATTCCACCTGACTTACGTCCAATGGTTCAATTAGAAGGTGGCCGTTTTGCCACTTCTGATTTGAATGATTTATACAGACGGGTTATTAACCGAAATAACCGACTAAAACGTTTATTAGATTTGAACGCTCCTGGTATTATTGTTCAAAATGAAAAACGTATGTTACAAGAAGCTGTTGATGCATTGATTGATAATGGTCGTCGTGGCCGTCCAGTTACTGGACCTGGTAACCGACCATTGAAATCTCTTTCACATATGTTGAAAGGTAAACAAGGACGTTTCCGTCAAAATTTACTTGGAAAACGTGTTGATTATTCAGGCCGTTCAGTTATTGCTGTTGGACCAACGTTACAAATGAATCAATGTGGTATTCCTCGTGAAATGGCTTTGGAATTATTCAAACCATTTATGATGAAAGAACTTGTTAAACGTGAAATGGCTTCAAATATTAAAAATGCTAAACGTAAACTTGATCGTCGCGATGAAGATATCTGGGATGTTTTAGAAGAAGTTATTGTTGAACATCCAGTTCTCCTTAACCGCGCACCAACACTTCATCGTCTTGGTATTCAAGCTTTCGAACCAATTTTAGTTGATGGTAAAGCAATTCGTCTTCATCCCTTAGCTTGTGAAGCTTACAATGCTGATTTTGATGGAGATCAAATGGCTATCCATGTACCTTTATCTGATGAAGCACAAGCAGAAGCTCGTTTGCTTATGTTAGCTGCTCATCATATCTTGGCACCTAAAGATGGTAAACCAGTTGTAACACCTTCTCAAGATATGGTTTTAGGTAACTACTACCTTACAATGGAAGAAGCTGGCCGCGAAGGCGAAGGTATGATCTTTAAAGATGCTAACGAAGCTGTAATGGCTTACCGTAATGGTTACGTTCATTTGCACACTCGTATTGGATTACAAACAGCAACATTAGCTGCTGAAGGTAAACCATTTACAGATTGGCAAAAAGAACGCATTATGATAACAACTGTTGGTAAAGCAATCTTTAATGAAATTTTACCTAATGAATTTGCCTACATTAATGAACCTAAGAATGATAACTTAATTAATAAAACAGCCGACAAATATTTTGTTGAACCTGGTCAAAATATTGGTGATGTTATTAAAGCACAAGAAATTATTTTACCTTTCAAAAAAGGATTCTTGAGTGATATCATTTCTGAAGTTTATAAACGATTTAAAGTAACTGAAACGTCTAAGATGTTAGATCGTCTTAAAAACTTAGGTTATGATCAATCAACACATGCTGGTATTACAGTTGGTATTTCTGATGTAACTGACTTAAAGGAAAAACCTGCAATTATTGAAGAAGCTCATAAACAAGTTGCTTTAGTTGCAAAACAATTCCGTCGAGGTTTGATTACAGAAGATGAACGTTATGAACGTGTTATTGCTATCTGGACACAAGCAAAAGATGATATTCAACAAAAACTAATGGAAGCATTGGGCACACAAAATCCTATTCAAATGATGAGTGATTCTGGAGCCCGTGGTAATATTTCTAACTTTACTCAATTAGCTGGTATGCGTGGTTTGATGGCAGCTCCTAATGGTAAAACAATGGAATTACCTATTATTTCTAACTTCCGTGAAGGTTTGTCAGTGTTGGAAATGTTTATTTCAACTCATGGGGCTCGTAAAGGTATGACTGATACGGCCTTGAAGACTGCCGATTCTGGATACTTGACTCGTCGACTTGTTGATGTTGCTCAAGATGTTATTATTCGTGAGAAAGATTGTTTCACTGATCGTGGCTTAGATGTATCAGCTATTAAAGAAGGAAATGAAATGATCGAACCATTGTATGACCGTATCTTAGGTCGTTATGCAATGAAGACCGTTAAAAATCCTGAAACTGGTGAAGTTATTGTCGCTTCAAACGAAATGATCGAAGAAAGCAAAGCGCAAGCAATTATCGCTGCTGGAATCGAACAAGTAACTATCCGCTCAGCATTTACATGTAACACTAAGCATGGGGTTTGTGAACATTGTTATGGTCGTAATATGGCTACTGGTGATCAGGTTGAAGTTGGTGAAGCAGTTGGTACTGTTGCTGCTCAATCAATCGGTGAACCCGGAACTCAATTAACAATGCGTACTTTCCATACTGGTGGGGTTGCTGGAGATGATATTACACAAGGGTTACCTCGTGTTCAAGAAATCTTCGAAGCACGTAATCCTAAAGGTCGTGCTGAAATTACAGAAGTAACAGGTATGATTGAAGCAATTGAAGAAAATCCTGCTGAACGTACTAAAGAAGTAACAGTTAAAGGTGAAACTGATACACGAACATATAGTTTACCTTATACTGCTGTTCTTAAAGTTGCCGAAGGTGATAAAATTCATCGTGGTGAAGCACTAACAGTTGGTTCAATTGATCCTAAACAATTAATTCAAGTTCGTGATGTTCTTTCTACGGAGAATTATATTCTTCGTGAAGTTCAAAAAGTATATCGTATGCAAGGGGTAGAAATCTCTGATAAGCATGTGGAGGTTATGTCTCGTCAAATGTTACGTAAGGTTCGCGTTATGGATCCCGGTGACACAAATGTATTACCAGGTACTTTAATGGATATCATGGATCTTAAAGAAGATAACTATAAGACATTGATCAAAGGTGGCATTCCAGCTACTTCACGTCCTGTCTTACTTGGTATCACTAAAGCATCTCTAGAAACAAACAGTTTCTTATCAGCTGCATCATTCCAAGAAACAACTCGTGTTCTTACGGATGCTGCTATTCGCGGTAAGAATGATCCATTAATTGGTCTGAAAGAAAATGTTATTATTGGTAAGATTATTCCTGCCGGTACTGGTATGCCAGATTACCGTCAAATTAAACCAAAAGAAACAGGTTCAATTTCAGCTAATGTTTATTCAATCTCAGATATTGAGAAACGAATGAAAGAAGAAGAAGCTAGCGTGAACGATTAACGTCATAGCTAAAAAAGAACAATTCTTATTAATTTAAGAGTTGTTCTTTTTTTTGTGCTTTATTAGCGAACAATTAACGCTTACATTTTAATAACGTCCGCAAACCATTGTATGGGTAAATAGACTGTGTTAATATTGTCATACAATAAAAAATACTGATCACCTATATAATGTCATGATATGGATGCTAGTTTCTACCCGGAGCCGTAAATTCCGGACTATATGTGAGTTAAAGCAAGCATGTATTAGGCATGAAATCCATAGAAAATCCGACTTATTAGTGTGAAAGATAATGTGGAGGATCAAATGAAGAATAGCACGGAATTAGAAAATAGTAGTTTGGATGAATCTAATTTATCAAATTTTAGAGCAGCAATATTAGGATTACAGCATTTATTAGCCATGTATTCAGGCGACATTTTGGTACCATTATTAGTTGGGGCTGCACTTGGGTTTAGTACAAAACAAATTACTTATTTAGTTTCGATGGATATTTTCATGTGTGGGATTGCAACATTATTACAATTGAAACGCACACGTTTTACTGGCATTGGTTTACCTGTAGTACTTGGGTGCGCGATTGAATACGTTGCACCATTGACTGCAGTAGGAAAACATTTTGGATTAGGAACAATGTATGGATCAATTATTGCTGCTGGTATTTTTATATTTCTAATTTCGGGATTCTTTGCAAACATTAGAAAATTCTTCCCACCAGTAGTGACAGGATCATTAATTACGTTAATCGGATTAACGTTAATTCCAGTTGCCTTTACCAACATGGGCGGTGGGGATGTGACAGCCAAATCATTTGGTAGTATCCCTAACTTAATAGTTGCAGGTGTAACCATTGCCGTTATTTTAGGCTTGAACATTTGGGGCCGCGGATTCATTCAACAAGTGGGTATCTTAATTGGTATTTTAGTTGGTGTGGTCGTTGCCTCATTTATGGGAAAAGTAACATTAGACCCAGTTAGCCAAGCTAATTGGTTTCAATTACCCCATGTTTTTATGTTTGCTGCCCCTAAATTTGAATGGTCATCAATTGTGACTATGATATTAGCAGCGTTAACAACTATGATTGAATCAACTGGTGTATTTTTTGCGCTGGGAGATATCGTTGGTCGTCCAATCAGAAAAGATGATTTAAAAAAAGGGTACCGTGCTGAAGGTATCGCAGCTGTTTTAGGTGGTATCTTTAATACGTTCCCATACTCGACATTTTCACAAAATGTTGGAATTGTGCAACTATCAGGAATTAAAACGAAGAAACCTGTTTATTTTTCAGCGTTCTTTTTAATTGCTTTAGGGTTACTTCCTAAAATTGGTGCAGCAGCAACTGTCATTCCAGCAGCCGTTTTAGGTGGTGCTATGTTAGTTATGTTCGGTATGGTTGGTGCACAAGGTATTAAAATGTTGCGCGAAGTTGAAGGTAGTAATAGTAATTTATTAATTATCGGTATTTCGGTCAGCTTAGGACTTGGTGTAACAGTACAACCAGCATTACTCCAAGCATTACCCTTAACAATCCAGACCATTTTTGGTAATGGACTTGTTGTCGGTAGTCTGTCGGCTGTTATCTTAAATATTCTATTCAATTATGGTCATTTGAATGACGCAATCGAAGATTAAAGTAAAAGCTAAGCAAATTTGCTTAGCTTTTTTATTTATATGAAGAAAGATAACGCAATAGTAATATAAACGCCAAACGTTATATGTGGGACAAATGGGAAAAATTGATATCGACTCTGTTTTACAGTAAAAAAGTAGATAAGTGAGCTGATACAAGCAAAAAGAGTGGCAATCAAACAAAAATGAACACCAAATGTTAGTTGAATGATAATCAGTAAAATAAAATCGCCAAGGCCGAGCTTTTGTTGAAAACATAAGACAAATAGAAACAGACTGAATAAGCTAATTGCTATTAGTGAGTCTGGAAACCCAAATAACAGATAATGCCACAGGATGAATAGTATTCCACCACCGATAGTTAAGCGACCAGAAATCAGTCGGTTAGTGAAATCCATAGCTGATAGAAAAGTTAAATAAAATAAGAACGTTATAAGTAATAGAAATTCAAAAAGAGATAGTTGAGTGAAAGATAAGGGCAACATGGCGGCCAAACTACATTCAAAAATAAATGAATAGGCTGGGAATTCTCCCTTGCAGAATCGACAGTGTCCGTGTAATCTAAGATAAGCGTAGATAGGAATTAGATCAAACCAAGGTATTTTTGTACCACAATAGTCGCAGATTGATCTTTTGTTGAATTGATTCTGATTCAATGCACAGCGTGTGGCAATGCAGGTGATGAATGAACCTAGGCAAGCACCTAGTAAAAATAAATAACTAATTAACATAATTTAAATCCTCCTATTAAAAAATACGCTTTTTAGTGTAAATACCATTGACGTATATTAAATACCGTGATATTCTGTGTAAGGTGCTTTTTGTGAACAGTTAATTCATCTACATAGTTGAGATTCTGTATAACAGCAGCGCATTATAAGACAGACGTCTAGGACGTTATTTTTTATTATTAAAAAATGAACCACCTGGATGTGTGGACTTAAAAAACAATTAACCTATAATAAGGAAGGAGGAAACTTTAGATGCCAACAATTAATCAATTAGTTCGTAAAGGTCGTAATTCTAAAGGTTCAAAATCTGGTGCACCCGCATTAAACTTCGGGTATAACAGTTACAAAAAAGTTCAAACAGATAATCCTGCACCACAAAAACGTGGGGTTGCTACTCGTGTCGGAACAATGACACCTAAAAAGCCTAACTCTGCTTTACGTAAATATGCGCGTGTGCGTTTATCTAACTTACTTGAAGTTACAGCTTACATTCCTGGTATTGGACATAACTTGCAAGAACATAGTGTTGTTCTTATTCGTGGTGGCCGTGTAAAAGATTTACCTGGGGTACGTTACCATGTTATCCGTGGTGCTCTTGATACAGCCGGTGTTGCTGATCGTAAACAAAGTCGTTCAAAATACGGCGCAAAGAGACCTAAATAAGAATAAAGTTATTCTAATAAAAATAGAATCTAAGGAGGTTATTTAGATGCCAAGAAAAGGCCCAGCTCCAAAACGAGAAGTATTGCCTGATCCAATTTACAATTCTAAATTAGTAACACGTTTAATCAACCGTTTAATGTTAGATGGTCGTCGTGGTACTGCATCAAAGATCTTGTATGATGCATTCGAAATGATTAAAGAACAAACAGGAAACGAACCTAATGAAGTTTTTGATGAAGCTATGAAAAACATCATGCCTGTACTTGAAGTTAAAGCTCGCCGTGTCGGTGGTTCTAACTACCAAGTGCCAATTGAAGTTCGCCCTGATCGTCGTTCAACTTTAGGTTTACGTTGGTTAGTAAGTTACGCACGTTTACGTGGGGAACATACTATGCCAGAACGTTTAGCTAAAGAAATCATGGATGCAGCAAACAATACTGGTGCATCAGTTAAGAAACGTGAAGATACACATAAAATGGCTGACGCTAATAAAGCATTCGCACATTACCGCTGGTAATTTTATAAAAGAATGGCTATTATATGATTTTGATAATCGATATAGTAGTCATTTTTTTGAATCTATTTTAGAATCGAAAGGAGATACTACAAAATGGCAAATAAACGCGAATTCCCACTAGAAAAAACGCGTAATATCGGGATTGTTGCTCATATCGATGCTGGTAAGACAACAACTACTGAACGTATTTTATACTATACTGGTAAAATTCATAAAATTGGTGAAACTCATGAAGGAGCTTCACAAATGGATTGGATGGAACAAGAACAAGAACGTGGTATCACAATCACATCAGCTGCAACAACTGCTGAATGGAAAGAACATCGTATTAATATCATCGATACTCCAGGACATGTGGATTTCACTATTGAAGTTGAACGTTCACTTCGTGTCTTAGATGGAGCCGTTGTTGTTTTAGATGGTCAATCTGGTGTTGAACCACAAACTGAAAACGTTTGGCGTCAAGCTACAACATATTCAGTTCCTCGTATCGTTTTCATCAATAAGATGGATAAAATGGGTGCTAATTTTGATTACTCAGTAGGCACAATCAAAGATCGTCTTCAAGTAAATGCTGTTCCTATCCAAATGCCAATTGGTGCTGAAGATGATTTTGAAGGTGTTATTGATTTAATCGAAATGAAAGCCGATTTATATGATAACGAAGATTTAGGTGCTACATGGGAAAGTATTGACGTTCCTGAAGAATATTTAGAAGAAGCTACAAAACGTCGCGAAGCTTTAGTTGAAGCCGTTGCTGATGTTGATGAAAAGCTTATGGAAAAATATCTTGATGGTGTGGAAATTACTAAAGATGAAATCAAAGCTGCTATCCGTAAAGCAACATTAAATCTTGAAATGTACCCAGTTCTTGCTGGTTCAGCATTTAAAAACAAGGGTGTTCAAATGATGTTGGATGCTGTTAATGATTTCTTACCATCTCCTTTAGATGTTAAACCTTATAACGCAGTAGATCCTAAAACAGATGAAGAAGTTGAAATCACAGCCGGTGATGACAAAGATTTCGCTGCTTTAGCATTTAAAATTGCAACGGATCCCTTCGTTGGTCGTTTAACATTCTTCCGTGTTTACTCAGGTACATTACAAGCTGGTTCTTATGTCTTGAACTCTACTAAAGACACGCGTGAACGTGTTGGTCGTATCCTTCAAATGCATTCAAATCACCGTAATGAAATTCCTGAAGTATTCTCTGGTGATATTGCTGCTGCTATTGGTTTGAAAAATACGACAACTGGTGATTCATTAACGGATGAAAAACATCCATTAATCCTTGAATCAATGGAATTCCCTGAACCAGTTATCCAAGTATCTATCGAACCAAAAACAAAAGCTGATCAAGATAAGATGGATATCGGTTTACAAAAACTAGCAGAAGAAGATCCTTCATTCAAGGCTGAAACTAACCCTGAAACTGGTGAAACTTTAATCGCTGGGATGGGTGAATTGCATTTGGATATCATCGTTGATCGTATGAGACGTGAATTTAACGTTGAAGCTACTGTTGGTGAACCACAAGTTGCCTACCGTGAAACATTTACAAAAACTGTTTCTGCACAAGGTAAATTCGTTCGTCAATCTGGTGGTAAAGGTCAATATGGTGATGTTACAGTTGAATTCTCACCTAATGAAGAGGGTGGCGGTTTCGCATTCGAAGACGCTATCGTCGGTGGGGTTGTTCCTCGTGAATATATTCCTTCAGTTGAACAAGGTTTGAGAGAAGCTATGCAAAATGGTGTTCTTGCAGGCTACCCACTTATTGATGTTAAAGCTAAGTTATATGATGGATCATATCATGATGTCGATTCTAACGAATCAGCATTTAAGGTAGCTGCCTCAATGGCATTGAGAAAAGCTGCTAAGAGTGCTGGTGCTGTTATTCTTGAACCAATGATGAAAGTTGAAGTTGTCGCTCCTGAAGATTACTTAGGTGATGTTATGGGACATGTAACTGCTCGTCGTGGACGTGTTGAAGGTATGGAAGCTCGCGGAAATGCACAAGTTGTTAACGCAATGGTTCCTCTTTCAGGTATGTTCGGTTACGCAACTACTTTACGTTCTTCTACACAAGGACGTGGTACATTCACAATGACATTTGATCATTACGAAGCTGTACCAAAATCAATCCAAGAAGAAATTATGAAGAAAAACGGAACAGCTACTGATTAATTAGTTGGTCTGAATTATAAAAGAAGTTATCACTTGTTGATAGCTTCTTTTTTTGTGGTAAAATAACATTTGGAAAATAAAAAAAGTTTTAAAAATGTTAATTATGATTATATAATGAGAAACTTTGAAAAAAAATAAGAAAGCACTTGCCATAAGGCTTTATCTCTAGTAGTATAGATAAGTACCCAAAAACAGATGGCGTATTACGCCCTGCGATAGGGTTTCATAGAATGAGCTAAGATGTGAAAGATTGCGACACGCCCGGCAGCTTTGCCACGCAAGGTGTGTCGGTCACTTACACGGAGCTAGTCTTATTTTTAAAATAGACGAAGGAGGGAACAAAATGGCAAAACAAAAAATTCGTATTCGCTTAAAAGCTTACGAACACCGTATTTTAGACCAATCTGCTGACAAGATTGTTGAAACTGCAAAAAGAACAGGGGCAACAATTTCTGGACCAATTCCATTGCCAACAGAACGTACATTATACACAGTTTTACGTTCACCACATAAGCATAAAGATTCACGTGAACAATTCGAAATGCTTACACATAAACGTTTGATTGATATCGTTAACCCAACACCTAAGACAGTTGATTCATTGATGAAACTTGACTTACCTAGTGGCGTTGATATTGAAATCAAATTATAAAACAGAGTTACAAAAATAAAAATACAAACATATTGGAGGTGTACTCATGACTACAAAAGGAATCTTAGGAAAAAAAGTAGGTATGACACAAGTTTTTACTGAAAATGGTGAATTGGTACCAGTTACAGTGATTGAATCTACGCCAAACGTTGTTTTACAATTGAAAACAATTGAAAACGATGGTTACGAAGCAATTCAATTAGGTTACCAAGACATGCGCGAAGTATTAACAAACAAACCTGCTAAAGGTCATGCAGCAAAAGCAAATACTACTCCTAAGCGCTTCGTTCGTGAAATTAACGATGTTGAGCTTGGAGAATATAACGTAGGTGACGAAATTAAAGTTGATACATTCTCAGCTGGCGATATCGTTAACGTTACGGGTACGTCTAAGGGACATGGTTTCCAAGGAAATATCAAACGTTGGGGACAATCACGAGGTCCTATGACTCATGGTTCTCGTTATCATCGTCGTCCTGGTTCAATGGGTGCCGTTATTAACCGTGTATTCAAAGGTAAGAGATTACCAGGTCGCATGGGTGGCAAACGCGTAACTGTCCAAAACTTGGAAATTATTCGTGTTGACGTTGATAGTAATGTTATCTTGATTAAAGGTAACGTACCAGGCGCAAACAAAACATTAGTTACAATTAAAAACGTCACAAAAGACGCTAAATAACAGGAAGGAGGAATTTCAAAATGCCAACAGTCGCATTATTAAAACAAGATGGTACTAAAAATGGTGAAGTTGAATTAAACGACGCTATTTTTGGAATCGAACCTAACGACAATGTCATTTTTGACGCCGTAATCATGCAACGTGCATCATTACGTCAAGGAACTCATTCAGTTAAAAACAAAAGTGCAGTTTCAGGTGGTGGTAGAAAACCATGGCGCCAAAAAGGTACAGGTCGTGCTCGTCAAGGATCTATCCGTAGCCCACAATGGCGTGGTGGTGGTGTCGTATTTGGCCCTACTCCTCGTTCATACAGTTACAAATTACCTAAAAAAGTTCGCCGTTTAGCTCTTAAATCAGTACTTTCACAAAAAGTATTGGATAACAGCGTGGTTATGGTCGATGCACTTAGCTTCGAACAACCAAAGACAAAAACTTTCAAAGAAGTTTTAAGTAACTTAGATATCAACAAAAAAGTATTAATAGTTCTTGAACCTGGCAATGATTTCGTTGCTTTAGCAGCTCGTAACTTACAAAATGTTACAGTAGTAGAAGCTAAAGGTGTTAACGTTCTTGACGTTATCAACAATGATAAATTAGTCATGACTCAAGCAGCTCTTTCTCAAGTAGAGGAGGCTCTTTCATAATGGAATCAAGAGATATTATCTTACGCCCAGTCATCACCGAAGCAGCAATGGATAGAATGGCTAACAAAGTTTACACATTCGACGTTGATACTCGTGCAACTAAAATTGAAGTCAAAAAAGCTATTGAAGATATTTTTGGCGTTAAAGTTGTAAAAGTAAATATCATGAATGTTAAAGGTAAGTTAAAACGTCAAGGTCGCTATGCTGGTTATACTAAAAAACGCCGTAAAGCAATTGTTACTTTAACTGCCGACTCAAAAGAAATCCAATTATTCGAAGAATAATCTAAAATTTTGTAAACTAGGAGGAAAACAACGTGGGAATTAAAAAATTCAAACCAACCACTAACGGTCGTCGTAATATGACTGGTTCTGATTTCTCAGAAATTACTAAATCAACTCCTGAAAAATCATTACTAGAATCAAAAAGCAGAACTGCCGGCCGTAATAACTATGGTCGCATTACTGTTCGTCACCGTGGTGGTGGTCATAAACGTCAATACCGTTTGATCGATTTCAAGCGTGTTAAAGACAATGTAACAGCAACTGTTAAAGCAATTGAATATGATCCAAACCGTTCAGCTAATATTGCATTATTACAATATACTGATGGTATCAAATCATACATCATTGCTCCTAAAGGATTAGAAGTTGGCATGATGGTTCAATCTGGTAAAGAAGCAGATATCAAGGTTGGTAACGCATTAGCTCTTCAAGATATCCCAGTTGGTACAATTATTCATAATGTCGAATTAAAACCAGGTAAGGGTGGACAACTTGCTCGTTCAGCCGGTGCTTCTGCACAATTACTTGGTAAAGAAGGTAAATACGTCCTTGTTCGTTTGACATCAGGCGAAGTTCGCATGATCTTATCAACATGTCGCGCATCTATCGGTGCTGTTGGTAACGAACAACATGAATTAATCAAAATTGGTAAAGCTGGTCGTGCTCGTTGGGCTGGTAAACGTCCTACAGTTCGTGGATCAGTTATGAATCCTAACGATCATCCTCATGGTGGTGGTGAAGGTAAAGCTCCAATTGGTCGTCCATCACCTATGTCTCCTTGGGGTCAAAAGACGATGGGTTACAAAACACGTTCAAAGAAAAACCAATCAGACAAATTTATCGTACGTGGACGCAACAAGAAATAATTTACTTGTTGCTTAAGCTATATTCCGGAAGGAGGATTCACATTGAGTCGTAGTCTAAAAAAAGGACCATTCGTCGATGAACATTTGATGAAAAAGGTCGAAGCACAAACTGATCAAGAAAAGAAAACAGTTATCAAAACATGGTCACGTCGTTCAACAATCTTCCCTAACTTCATTGGTCTAACTATCGCTGTATATGATGGACGTAAACACGTTCCAGTTTTTATGCAAGAAGATATGGTTGGTCATAAGTTGGGTGAATTTGTTCCAACACGTACTTTCCGTGGTCACGGATCTGACGATAAGAAAACTACAGTTAAATAAAGGAGGTTATACACATGGCTGAACAAGTAACATCAGCAAAAGCAACCGCCAAAACTGTTCGTATTCCAGCGCGTAAAGCTCGCTTGGTAATCGATCTTATCAGAGGTAAAAGTGTTGCTGAAGCTATCGGTATTTTGAGATTTACTCCCAGAGCCGGAAGCCCAATCATTGAAAAAGTTTTACTTTCTGCTGTAGCTAATGCAGAAAATAATTTTGATTTAGATGGTGAAAACTTAGTTATTACTGATATTTTTGCTAACGAAGGACCAACTTTAAAACGTTTCCGTCCTCGTGCTAAAGGATCAGCTTCACCAATTAACAAACGTACGAGTCACATTACAGTAGTTGTATCTGAAACTACAAAATAAGGAGGGATAACGCGTGGGTCAAAAAATAAATCCAACGGGATTACGTGTAGGTATCATTCGTGATTGGGATTCAAAATGGTATGCAGAAAAAGATTTTGCAAACTACCTTCATGAAGATTTACACATCCGTAAATACATTCAAGAAAAATTAACCGACGCTTCTGTCTCTATCGTTGAAATCGAACGCGCTGCAAAACGTGTTAACGTTTCAATCCATACTGCTAAACCTGGTATGGTTATCGGTAAAGGTGGAGCTGAAGTTGAAAAACTTCGTAAAGAATTAAATGATTTAACAGGTAAACGTGTGCATATCAACATTGTTGAAATCAAACGTCCTGATTTAGATGCTCAATTAGTCGGCGAAAACGTTGCGGAACAATTAGAAAACCGTGTCGCATTCCGTCGTGCTGTTAAACAAGCTATGCAACGTACAATGCGCTCTGGTGCTAAAGGTATCAAAGTTCAAGTTGCTGGCCGTCTTAACGGAGCTGATATGTCTCGTGTTGAAAGCTACTCAGATGGTACAGTTCCATTACATACCTTAAGAGCAGATATTGACTACGCTTGGGTTGAAGCAATGACTACTTACGGTAAATTAGGCGTTAAAGTCTGGATCTACCGTGGTGAAATCTTACCAGCTAAGAAAAACGCTGTGAAAGGAGGGAAATAACCTATGTTAGTACCTAAACGTACAAAATTCCGTCGTGAATTCCGTGGTAAAATGCGTGGGGAAGCTAAAGGTGGCAAAGAAGTCGCTTTTGGAGAATTCGGTTTACAGGCTCTTGAATCATCATGGATCACTAACCGTCAAATCGAAGCTTCTCGTGTCGCTATTAACCGTCATATGAAACGTGGTGGGAAAGTATGGATTAAAATTTTCCCTCATAAATCATATACTGCAAAAGCAATTGGTGTTCGAATGGGTTCTGGTAAAGGTGCTCCTGAAGGATGGGTAGCTCCAGTTAAACGTGGAAAGATCATGTTTGAAGTTGCCGGTGTTCCCGAAGAAGTTGCTCGCGAAGCTTTACGCTTAGCATCAAACAAACTTCCAGTGAGAACTAAAATTGTAAAACGTGAGGAAGTAGGTGGCGAATCACATGAAGGCTAAGGAAATTAATGAATTAACCACTGCTGAAATGATTACCAAAGAACAAGAATTTAAAGATGAATTGTTTAACTTACGCTTCCAATTAGCTACCGGTCAATTAGAAAATACCGCACGCTTAAGTGAAGTACGTAAAACAATTGCTCGTATTAAAACGGCATTACGCCAACAAGAATTAAACAAGTAGATTACGAAAGGGAGGCCATTTACGCATGAGTGAAACTCGTAACCAACGTAAAGTCTATCAAGGACGCGTTGTATCCGACAAAATGGATAAAACGATTAGTGTTCTTATCGAAACATACAAGACACACAAAACCTACGGTAAACGTGTGACTTATTCTAAAAAATTCTATGCACATGATGAAAATAACGAAGCAAAAATCGGCGATATCGTTCAAATTATGGAAACTCGTCCGTTGTCAGCAACTAAGAGATTCCGTTTATTAGATATCGTTGAAAAAGCAGTTATTGCTTAAGCATAATTGCCATTCGTATTTCTAATTTGCTATCGAAAGGAGGACACTTACTGTGATACAAACAGAAAGTCGTTTAAAAATTGCCGACAATTCAGGCGCAAAAGAAATCTTAACTATTAAAGTTTTAGGTGGATCAAAGCGTAAAACTGCTAATATCGGTGACGTTATTGTTGCTACTGTTAAACATGCAACACCAGGTGGTGTTGTCAAAAAAGGTGAAGTTGTTAAAGCTGTAATCGTACGTACAAAATCAGGTGCTCATCGCGCTGACGGTTCATACATCAAATTTGATGAAAATGCTGCCGTTATCATCCAAGATGATAAAAGCCCTAAAGGTACACGTATCTTTGGACCTGTTGCACGTGAATTACGTGATAACAATTTCATGAAGATTGTTTCTTTAGCACCCGAAGTATTATAAGAAATCCATCGGAAAACAAGGAGGTGCGCTAAATGTTCGTCAAAACTGGTGATAAAGTTCAATTAATTGCAGGTAAAGATAAAGGTAAACAAGGTACTGTTACTAAAGTTTTCCTTAAAGATGACCGTGTGATTGTTGAAGGCATGAATATTGCAAAAAAACATCAAAAACCTAGTAACTCGAATCCACAAGGTGGCATCGTGGATATAGAAGCACCAATTCACGTTTCAAACGTGATGCTTATCGACCCATCTACAAACGAACCAACTCGTGTTGGCTTCAAAGTTGTAGACGGCAAGAAAGTTAGAGTTTCTAAAAAATCAGGTGAAACTGTTAAATAGACCTACTGAAAGGAGGACACTTTCTTCATGACTAACCGTTTAAAAGAAAAGTTCACTAATGAAATTACACCATCTATGATGGAAAAATTTAACTACACATCAATTATGCAAACACCTCAAGTTGATAAAATTGTTATCAACATGGGTGTTGGTGATGCTGTTACTAATGCTAAAAATTTAGATAAAGCTGTTGAAGAATTAGCTTTAATCGCTGGTCAAAAACCTTTGGTTACAAAAGCTAAAAAATCAATTGCTGGCTTCCGTTTACGTGAAGGTATGCCAATCGGTGCTAAAGTTACTTTACGTGGCGAACGCATGTACGATTTCTTAGATAAATTAGTTTCAGTTTCATTACCTCGTGTGCGTGATTTCCGTGGCGTTAGCAAAAAAGCCTTTGATGGCCGTGGTAACTATACTTTAGGTGTTCGCGAACAATTAATTTTCCCAGAAATCGATTTTGATGATGTGGATAAAGTTCGTGGAATGGATATCGTTATTGTTACAACTGCTAATACTGATGAGGAATCAAAAGAATTACTCACACAATTAGGTATGCCGTTTTCTAAATAATAAGGAGGTTACAAAGCTTTGGCTAAAAAATCATTAATTGCAAAGAACAAACGTCCAGCAAAATTCTCTACACAAGCTTATACACGTTGCGAACGTTGTGGTCGCCCACATTCTGTTTATCGTAAATTTAAATTATGCCGTATTTGTCTTCGTGACCTTGCTCACAAAGGCCAAATTCCTGGTATGAAAAAAGCTAGCTGGTAAATCTAAAAGACAAGTTAAAGGAGGGTAAACTCAATGGTCATGACTGATCCGATCGCAGACTTTTTAACTCGTATCCGTAATGCAAACATGGTACGGCATGAGTCTTTAGAAGTGCCTGCTTCAAAAATCAAACGTGATATCGCTGAAATCCTTAAAAATGAAGGTTTCGTACGTGATATCGAATACATCGATGATGACAAACAAGGTATTATCCGTGTATTTTTAAAATTTGGAAAAGACAACGAACGTGTAATCTCTGGTATTAAACGTATCTCAAAACCAGGATTACGTACGTACGTTCAAGCTGATGCAGTTCCTAAAGTATTAAATGGTTTAGGAATCGCAGTTATCTCAACATCAGAAGGTGTGATGACAGATAAAGATGCACGCGCCAAACAAATTGGTGGCGAAGTCTTAGCATACATCTGGTAATCAATTAATTCGTAAGGAGGTGTCACTCGCGTGAGTCGTATAGGTTATAAAGAAATCGTTCTTCCTGCTGGTGTAGAAGTTACACAAGAAGGTCAAATGGTTACAGTAAAAGGCCCCAAAGGTGAATTAACTCGTAAGTTCTCTAGTGCTATTACAATGCATGTTGAAGGTCTTTCAGTTAAATTTACTCGTGAAAGTGACGATAAAAGCACTCGTGCCTTACATGGTACAATGCGTGCCAACGTAAACAACATGGTTCTTGGTGTTACAGAAGGTTTCAAAAAAGAACTTGAGTTGATTGGTGTTGGTTATCGTGCACAATTACAAGGGAAAAAATTAGTATTAAATGTTGGTTATTCACATCCAGTGGATTTTGAAGAACGCGAAAACTTAACTGTTGAAGTTCCTGCAAATACAAGTATTATTATTTCAGGTATCAGTAAACAAGAAGTTGGCGATCTTGCCGCAGAAATTCGTGCCGTTCGTCCTCCAGAACCTTATAAAGGTAAAGGAATTCGTTACGTTGGCGAATATGTTCGTCGTAAAGAAGGTAAAACAGGTAAATAATGCTGCTTAGCATTGCTTACTTTGTTTTTGAATAAAATCAAGAGGTGAAAATTGTGATTACAAAACCAGATAGAAATAAAACACGTTCAAAACGTCATTTACGTGTTCGTGGCAAGATTTCTGGAACTGCAGAGTGCCCACGCTTAAACGTATTCCGTTCTAATAACCACATCTACGCTCAAGTAATTGATGACGTAGCGGGTGTAACGCTAGCAAGTGCCTCAACAATTGATAGTGAAGTAACTGGCGACAGTAAAGTAGCAAAAGCTACTGCTGTTGGCGCATTAGTTGCTAAACGTGCTAATGACAAAGGTATCAAAGCTGTTGTTTTTGATCGTGGCGGATACTTATACCATGGACGCGTTGCTGCTTTAGCTGAAGCAGCTCGTGAAAATGGATTAGAATTCTAAGAAAGGGAGGAAATAGTTTATGACTTTCATTGATCCAACTCATTTAGATTTAGAAGATCGTGTTGTTGCGATTAACCGTGTTACTAAAGTTGTAAAAGGTGGACGTCGTCTACGTTTTGCTGCATTAGTTATTGTCGGTGATCACAATGGTCATGTAGGCTTCGGTACAGGTAAAGCTCAAGAAGTTCCTGAAGCAATCCGTAAAGCAGTTGAAGATGCTAAAAAGAACTTGATTGAAGTACCTATGGTCGGTACGACACTTCCTCACGAAGTTCTCGGTCAATACAGTGGTGGACGCATTATGCTTAAACCAGCTGTTGAAGGTTCTGGAGTTGCCGCTGGTGGTTCAGTTCGTGCCGTTATGGAACTTGCTGGAGTAGCAGATGTAACAAGTAAATCATTAGGCTCAAATACACCAATCAACGTTGTTCGCGCAACAATGGATGGTTTAAAGAAAATGAAGAGTGCTGAAGAAGTTGCTGCATTACGTGGCGTTTCTATTCAACACTTAGCTGACTAGGAGGACTAAAACATGACAGATTTAAAAATTACATTAAAACGCAGTGTCATCGGACGTCCTCAAAATCAACGCGAAATCGTTAAAGCTTTCGGTTTACACCGTATTAGCAGCTCTGTTATTCGTCCTAATGACGCAGTAACACGAGGCGTTATCGCCAAGATTTCTCATTTAGTGGACGTTGAAGAAGTTAAATAACATCAACATCTTGTTTGCAGTTTAAAATAAGGAGGTGCCAACCCTATGAAATTACATGAATTAAAACCAAGTGAAGGTTCTCGCTCAGTACGTAACCGTGTCGGACGTGGAACATCTTCAGGTAATGGTAAAACTTCTGGACGTGGTCAAAAAGGCCAAAAAGCCCGTAGTAAAGTACGTTTAGGTTTTGAAGGTGGACAAATGCCTTTATTCCGTCGTATGCCAAAACGTGGATTTAATAACTTCAACCGTAAAGAATATGCAGTTGTCAATTTAGATAGCTTAAACAAATTCGAAAACGGTGCTGAAGTAACACCAGCATTACTTGTTGAATCAGGTATTGTTAAGAACGAAAAATCAGGAATTAAAATTTTAGCTTCCGGCGAACTTAACAAGAAATTATCTGTTAAAGCAGGTAAATTCTCAGCTGCTGCTAAAGAAGCTATTGAAGCTGCCGGTGGTCAAACAGAGGTGATCTAATGCTTAAAGTGATGAAAAATGCATTAGCTGTGAAAGAAATCCGTCAAAAGATTTTTTTCACTTTATGCGTTTTAATTGTCTTTCGCTTAGGTACTTTTATAACAGTTCCTGGAATTAACCATGCTGCAATTGCTAGTGCAACAAGTAGTAACTTAGTTAGTCTTCTTAACACTTTTAGTGGTGGTGGATTAACTAATTACTCAATTTTCGCAATGGGGGTTTCACCCTACATTACAGCTCAAATTGTTATTCAATTACTACAAATGGACATTGTTCCTCGTTTTGTAGAATGGAGTAAGCAAGGTGAAGTTGGTCGTCGTAAATTGAATCAAGCTACACGTTACCTAACAATTGTCTTAGCATTTGTTCAATCTGTAGGTATCACCGCAGGGTTAGACTCATTAAGTAGTTTAGGTTTGGTTAACAATCCAAGTACGCAAACATATGTTGTTTTGGGCGTTATTTTAACAGCCGGAACAATGTTTACGACTTGGTTAGGTGATATGATTACTGAACGTGGTATTGGGAATGGTGTTTCCATGTTAATCATGGCAGGTATCGTTTCTCGTATTCCAGGTGGTATTAAACAGATTTTCAATGAACAAATTTTCCAAGCTGATAAAGGTGATCTTTGGGGGGGCATCTTGTTCATAGTTATCTTGCTCGTTATTATTTTTGCAATCGTAACTTTTGTAACATATGTTCAACAAGCTAACTATAAGATTCCAATTCAATACACAAGACGTGTTGCTGGTGCGACAGATAGTTCATATCTGCCACTTAAGGTAAACGTTGCGGGTGTTATCCCCGTTATTTTTGCGAGTTCGTTCATTGCAACACCCCAAACTGTGCTTTTGGCATTCCAAAGCTCACAAGGGGACACGACTTGGTATAAAGTATTAAGTCAAGTTTTCAACATGCAAACAACATACGGAGCCATCCTATATACCGTATTGATTGTCTTGTTCACATTCTTCTACGCTTTCGTACAGGTAAATCCTGAGAAACTCTCAGAGAATTTACAAAAACAAGGAAGTTATATTCCAAGTGTTTGGCCTGGTAAAGCAACAGAAAAATATGTTTCAAAATTATTAATGCGTTTAAGTACTGTTGGTTCATTATTCTTAGGATTTGTTGCTTTAATTCCATTATTAGCATCAAGTTTGTTCGGATTAGATGAATCAGTTGGTTTGGGTGGTACTAGTCTGTTGATTGTCGTTGGGGTTGCTCTTGAAACTATTCGTCAATTAGAGGGTATGATGATGAAACGTAAGTACGTCGGATTCATTAGATAATCGATAAAAAACAAATTTTAAACTGAGAATTAGGTTAGGCTGATGCCTAACCATTTCTCATATTAGGAGGATATTCATGACTAAAATGAACCTGATGTTAATGGGTTTACCTGGTGCAGGTAAGGGAACACAAGCTGAAAAGATTGTCGACGCTTTCCACATCGCTCATATCTCTACGGGAGACATCTTCCGTGCAGCAATGAAAAATGAAACACCAATGGGACTTGAAGCTAAAAAGTATATCGATCGTGGTGACCTTGTTCCTGATGAAGTCACAAATGGCATTGTCAAAGAACGATTAGCTGAAGATGATATTCAAGATGGCTACATGCTTGATGGGTTTCCAAGAAATATGGCACAAGCTGTTGCCTTGGACGAAATCGGTAAGGACCTTGGAAAACCTCTTAACGCAGTCATTGACATTCATGTTGATCCTGAATCTCTAATCGAACGTTTAACTGGTCGTTACATTTGTCGTAATTGTGGAGCTACATATCACAAAATCTTCAACCCCACAAAGGTTGAAGGAACATGTGATCGCTGTGGGCAACATGAATTTTATCAACGTGAAGATGACAAACTTGAAACGGTTAAAAATCGTTTAGAAGTTAACATCAAAATGAATACACCGTTATTAGATTTTTACGAACAACGTCATCTATTGTATACAGTAGATGGTAACCGCGATATTGAAGATGTATTTGCAGATATTGAAACGATTTTAAACAATCTCAAGTAATCTGAGTATTCCGCTGCAAAGTAATTGTGCCGGAGTGGCTAACTTGCATCTGAGATAGCGGTATGATAGAATAATTCCGGTTTATCTTTTCAGGAGGATATTTGTAATAATATCCTGATAAGAACGGGTGAGAGTGTCTAATTCTCGCCATTTTTACATGTAAAGTTAAAACACGATTTTAAGGAGGTACATTTACGTGGCGAAAGAAGAAGTAATTGAGATTGAGGGTACGGTCCGTGAAACGTTACCCAATGCGACTTTTCGAGTTGTACTTGAAAATGATCATGAAATTTTAGCTCATGTCTCTGGTAAAATTCGTAAGAATTATATTCGTATTTTACCTGGTGATAAAGTGACGGTTGAAATGTCTCCTTACGATTTAAGTAAGGGTCGTATTACTTATCGCTTTAAATAGATTGTACTTCAAAAACTTTTAGGAGGTATAATTCAATGAAAGTAAGACCATCAGTAAAACCAATGTGTGAACATTGTAAAGTTATCAAGCGCAAAGGTCGAGTTATGATCATTTGTAGCGCAAATCCAAAACATAAACAACGTCAAGGATAATAAAAATTAGGAGGTGTAATTGTTATGGCTCGTATTGCAGGTATTGATATTCCACGTGATAAAAGAATCGTGGTAGCATTAACTTACATTTATGGAATCGGTAATACAACTGCTGCTAAGATCTTGGTAGAAGCAGAAGTATCAGAAGATATTAGAACTCGTGATTTAACAACTGACCAAGAGGATGCAATCCGTAAAGTTGTTGATCAATTTAAAATTGAAGGTGACTTACGTCGCGAAATCAGTTTAAACATTAAACGTCTCCAAGAAATTGGAACGTACCGAGGCATGCGTCATCGTCGTGGTTTACCAGTTCGTGGACAAAACACGAAAAACAACGCTCGTACACGTAAAGGCCCAGCTACATCAATTGCAGGCCGCAAGAAATAATTACTAGATTAAGGAGGTAATACTATTTATGGCAACTAAGAAAGTTTCTCGCAAACGCCGTGTTAAAAAACATATTGAAGCCGGTGTTGCACATATTCATTCTACTTTTAACAATACACTTGTTATGATTACTGATGTTAACGGTAACGCTGTTGCATGGTCATCAGCTGGTGCATTAGGTTTTAGAGGTAGTCGTAAATCTACACCATTCGCAGCACAAATGGCAGCAGAAGCTGCAGCTAAAGGCTCAATGGAAAATGGTATGAAGACTGTTGAAGTAGCAGTTAAAGGACCTGGTTCTGGCCGTGAAGCCGCAATCCGTGCTTTACAAACTACTGGTCTTGAAGTAACAGCAATTCGCGATGTTACTCCAGTGCCTCATAATGGATGTCGTCCTCCAAAACGCCGTCGTGTTTAACGTGGATTAATATTCATTACGGAGTTGAACTTCATAATGTTTTCACTAGATTACACGTTACGTTTTGAAAGGGGTAAAGATAAGAATGATTGAATTTGAAAAACCAAATATTCATAAGATAGATGAAAGTCCTAACTATGGTAAATTTGTTGTAGAACCACTTGAACGCGGTTATGGTACGACATTAGGTAATTCACTTCGTCGGATTCTATTATCTTCCTTACCAGGCGCATCTATTACTAATATTCAAATTGATGGTGTTTTACATGAGTTTTCAACTATTGAAGGCGTATTGGAAGATGTTACTCAAATTATCTTGAATATTAAGAAAGTTGCTTTGAAGTTAGCTGCTGATGAAGACCAATCCATCGAAATTGATGTGAAAGGTCCCGCAGAGGTTACTGCCGGTGACATCATTGTAAACAGTGATGTTGAAGTATTAAATCCCGACTTGTACATTTGTACAGTCGCAGAAGGTGCATCTTTTCATGTTCGCATGAACGCTAGCAATGGTCGTGGATACGTATCTGCTGATCAAAACAAAGCGGAAGATATGCCAATTGGCGTATTACCAATTGACTCCATTTATACCCCAATCGAACGTGTGAACTACCAAGTAGAAAAAACACGTGTTGGTCAAAAAGATGATTATGACAAATTGACACTTGATGTTTGGACTAATGGTTCAATTACACCAAGCGAAGCCATTAGTTTGTCGGCTAAAATTTTAACTGAGCATTTGACTTTATTTGTTGATTTAACCGATGAAGCTAAAAATGCTGAAATTATGGTTGAAAAAGAAGAAACACATAAAGAAAAAATGCTCGAAATGACGATTGAAGAACTTGATTTATCAGTTCGTTCATACAATTGTTTGAAACGTGCTGGAATCAACACGGTTCAAGAATTAACGAATAAATCCGAAGCTGACATGATGAAAGTCCGTAACTTGGGCCGTAAATCATTGGAAGAAGTTAAAGCTAAATTAGCTGCGCTTGATTTATCATTACGTCATGATGACTAATATTATATAGAGGGAGGGAAACTATTCATGAGTTACCGCAAATTAGGACGTACAAGTTCTCAACGTAAAGCAATGTTACGTGATTTAACAACAAGTCTTATTATCAACGAACGAATTGTGACTACTGAAGCTCGCGCTAAAGAAGTACGCAAATCTGCCGATAAAATGATTTCTTTAGGTAAACGTGGTGATTTAGCTTCACGTCGTCGTGCTGCTGCTTTCGTAAGAAACACAGTTGCTGACGTGAAAGAAGATGGTGACGATGTCACTGTTCAATCAGCATTACAAAAATTATTTTCTGATGTAGCTCCTCGTTACGCTGAACGTAATGGTGGATACACTAGAACTATGAAAACAATGCCTCGTCGTGGCGATGCCGCACAAATGGTTATTATTGAATTAGTATAATTCGTTAACAGATAATTTTTCACTTTGATTGATGATTAAAAACAAACGTTATGATGATGGAGTAATCTTAGTCTAGTTTGAAGGTTCTTCACATTTGTGATTTGCCGGTCATCCTTCATAGTGATTTTTTATTGTCTAATGAGGTCTGAAAAAAGGGTTCTGAACACATTTTAATAATGTGTTCAGAACCCTTTTTTTATGTGCTAAAACCTAGTATGATAATAGTATTCTTAATCTGTTTAGGGGGTAATGTGATGGCACAAAGTTCAATACAACTTTACCGTTATGATAGTAAATATTTATCGGAAATAACGACATTATTCAACCAAACAATTCAAGAGATTAACCGACAAGATTATTCACAACTAGAAATTAATGAGTGGGTGCAGAATAATCCAGATCTGAGTGCATGGCATAAACGATTAAGTGAATCATTTACGCTACTTGCCATCAAAGATTTAAAGGTCATAGGATTTGGTAACCTTGAAGTAACAGGACATATTGATATGCTGTACGTAGAGAGTTCTATGATTCGACAGCATATCGGAGCGCTTATTTTAACAGAATTAACAAATTACCAAAGGAATGAATTACAAATAAATGTACAAACGGTAGAGGCTTCAATAACTGCTGTCTCTTTTTTTGAACATTATGGGTTTAAAATTATAAAAAGATAAGATAATTATCGACATCAACAAAATCTAGTTAATTATCAAATGGTGAGAGAAATTTAGCTTAAAATGCAGTTCTTAGCGCAATATAAAAAGGTGTGACTAAATGGCTGTTTATTGTTAATTAAGAGCTTAAAAGTACAAAAAATGCATTTTAGATGTATGTTGTATAGATAGGACAACTATAAAGAGTAAAAGTATAAATACACTGAGTTCATTTTGGCCTGTGATATAATGCAAAACGTAAGTTATCTTGTGAATTGTGAGGACAGTAACAATGACTGAATTAATTAAAGTTGATCATTTAAATTATCAATATGAAGCACAAAAAGAAATGAGTGAAATGGCACTTAAAGATGTGTCCTTTACGATTGAAAAAGGTGACTGGGTTGCAATTATTGGTCATAACGGTAGTGGGAAAAGTACATTATCTAAAAATATTAATGGCTTGCTAGCACCTCAATCAGGTGAAATCACAGTAGATGGCCTTATTTTATCACCAGAAACGGTCTGGGATATTCGTCGTAAGATTGGCATCGTTTTTCAAAACCCAGATAACCAGTTTGTGGGAGCAACTGTTGAAGATGACGTTGCATTTGGACTTGAAAACAATGGAATAGAACGTAAAGAAATGCAAGAACGAGTCAGAGACGCGCTTGAACGTGTAGATATGTGGGAGTTTGCGGCCAAGGAACCTGCTAGACTATCTGGGGGACAGAAACAACGTGTCGCAATCGCTGGAATTGTCGCTCTAAGGCCAGAAGTTATCATCTTGGATGAATCAACTAGCATGTTGGATCCAGAAGGTCGTGACGAAGTTTTGAGCCTAATACATCAACTCAAAGAAGAACGTGGGCTAACAATTATTTCAATCACGCATGATATTAATGAAGCGGCAAGTGCTGACAAAATTATGGTTATGGACAAAGGCGAGCTGGTAAAAGAAGGCACACCTGCTGAAATTTTTGCACTTGGTGAACAATTAGTAGATATGGGATTAGATATTCCATATCCAGAACGCTTAAAAGTCGCGCTTAAAAAACGTCATTTTGACATTCCGGACGACTATATGACAGAGGAAGGTATGGTAGATTGGTTATGGCAATTAAATTCAACGAAGTAGCCTTTACCTACCAAAAAGGGACACCTTTTGAAAGTCGGGCGCTACATAATATCAATCTTGAAATTGAGGACGGCTCATTTACAGCAATTGTTGGACATACAGGTTCTGGTAAATCGACCCTATTGCAACATTTAAATGGCCTATTAAAACCAACTGAAGGTAAAATTACAATTGGGAATCAAATCATTACACCAGAAACGGCCAATAAAACGTTAAACGATTTACGAAAACAAGTTGGCATCGTTTTTCAATTTCCAGAAGCACAATTGTTTGAAGAAACGGTTATTAAAGATGTGGCATTTGCGCCAAAAAACTTTGGTAAAACAGATGAAGAAGCTGAGAAAATAGCGACAAAAATGTTGAAGTTAGTTGGATTACCAGAGAATATCTATCAGCAATCACCATTTGACCTCTCTGGTGGTCAAATGCGTCGCGTAGCAATCGCTGGAATTCTGGCTATGGAACCTAAAATCTTGGTTTTAGACGAACCCACAGCAGGATTAGATCCTAAAGGTCGCGTTGATATGATGGCAATGTTCGAAGAACTTCATCGTGAACAAAATTTGACGATTATTCTCGTAACGCATCAGATGGATGATGTGGCAAATTATGCGAATCACGCTATTATCATGTCAAAAGGAACGATTATTAAATCGGGCACACCAAGAGAAGTTTTTGCTGATCCAGAGTTCTTATTAAGTAACCATTTGAACGTGCCAACAACAACGTTATTTTCAAAAAAATTAATTGAAAAAGGCTTTGAATTCAAGGAGATGCCTTTAACAGAGAATGAATTAGCCGACGACCTCGTCACGCTGCTAAGCCAAAATGGAGGTCATGACGCTAATGAATAAGTTGATTTTTGGACGTTACATAGCGGGTGATTCACTCGTTCACCGCATGGATCCGCGTGCTAAATTAGTTTTGAGTTTTTATTTTGTTGGAATAATCTTTATGGCAAATAATTGGCAAAGTTTTTCTATGCTTTTAGTTTTTACGTTAGGATGTATTTTAGCGTCAAAAATTAATATGAGTTTCTTTTTAAAAGGTGTCCGGCCATTAATTTGGCTGATTATCTTTACGGTTGCTTTGCAAATGCTATTTTCAAGTGGTGGCCAAATGTACTGGCATTGGGGGATTTTTAAAATTTCTCAATTTGGTGTGACAAATGGATTATATATTTTTTGCCGATTTATTTTAATTATTTTTATGTCAACATTATTGACGTTGTCAACGGCACCACTCCAACTAGCAGATGCGATTGAATCTTTATTAAAACCACTTAAAGCAATCAAATTTCCAGTTTATGAAATTGCGTTAATGTTATCAATCGCGTTACGTTTTGTCCCTACATTAATGGATGAGACAGAAAAAATTATGAACGCTCAACGAGCTCGAGGTGTGAACTTTGGTCAAGGGTCGCTAATTAAACAAATGCAATCAATTATCCCGTTGTTAATTCCGCTATTTGTAAGTTCGTTCAATCGTGCCGAAGATTTAGCGATTGCCATGGAATCTCGTGGTTACCAGGGTGGAGAAGGTCGAACAAAGTATCGTATTTTAAAATGGCGGACGGCTGATACGTTAGCTTTTGTTTTATTCGCTATCGTTACCGTTGCATTAGTCTACCTCAAAAATTAAGGATGAATAAATATGTCAGTACGTTTTAAAATTACCGTTGCTTATGATGGCGCAGCTTTTGCAGGGTTTCAGAGGCAGCCAAACCAACGGACGGTTGAATCTGTCTTAGAAAAAGCAGTAACAATTATGAGTAAATCAGAAGTACCAGTTAGAATTTATGGTTCAGGCCGAACAGATGCTGGCGTTCATGCCTTAGGACAGGTTTTTCATTTTGACTTCATGCATGAAATTCCGGAAACTAGCATGATGAGAGCATTGAACAGTTTATTGCCACTGGATGTTCAAGTTAAAAAAGCCGAACTTGTCAGTGATGATTTTCATTCACGCTATAGTACGCATGGTAAACGATATATGTATCGTGTTTCTCAAGGTGAATTTACCGACCCATTTAAACGCTTCTACACGGGTCATTATAAATACAAGATAGATATCGCCAAAATTGAAGAAGCATTACCTGATTTAGTTGGCGAACATGATTTTTCTAGTTTCGTGGCGGCAGGTAGCCAGGTTACAGATCACGTTCGGACGATTTATGAGGCAACCGTGAGAGAAGATAAAGAAAACCATGAAATTATTTTTGAATTTTATGGAAATGGCTTTCTGTACAATATGGTCCGAATTTTAGTCGCTACACTCCTAGAAATAGGGAACGGCCGGCGTCCGGTTCATGATATTTTACGGTTATATGAAGTAAAGGATCGACAACAAGCTCGAGAAACAGCTCCGGCGAGTGGATTATATTTAAAAAAGGTTTATTATCCGGACGAATTAGGGTAATATAGAAGTTATTGACAATATGAATACTAAGGCAATTTTAAATCTGAAAAGGTGTTATTTATTTGTGGGATGCCCATAAATTAGATTGACAAATTGACTTTTAATAGTTAATATTATAAATGGTATTGTTTGCCCCACTGATAGGCCCCGGAAACTTATTTGAGTGTCAAACAAACAACATGAAAAAACGGAGGAAACAATCGTGCGTACAACTTATTTAGCAAAAAAAGGCGAAATAGAACGTAAATGGTATGTTATTGATGCAACTGATATTTCTTTAGGTCGCTTATCAACTGTCGTTGCTTCTATCTTACGCGGTAAAAACAAACCAACATTCACACCTAATGTGGATACTGGTGATAACGTTATTGTTATCAATGCAGAAAAGGTTGGTTTAACTGGTCACAAAGCTGACAGAAAATTATACCAACATCATACAGATCATCCAGGTGGTTTAAAAACTCGTACTGCTGGTGATTTCCGTGCCAACGATCCTGAAAAATTGATTGCTTTCTCTGTTAAAGGTATGCTTCCAAAAGGTACTCTTGGTAAAGAACAAGCATTGAAATTACACGTATATCGTGGTGCAGAACATGATCAACAAGCACAACAACCAGAAACTTTAGATATTACAAACTTAATTTAAGGAGGCAATTGAAATGGCTCAAGTCGTATATTCAGGAACAGGTCGTCGTAAAAACTCAGTAGCTCGCGTACGTTTAGTACCAGGTACTGGTAAAATTACTATCAACAACAAAGCAATTGAAGATTACATTCCATTTGCTAACTTACGTGAAGTAGTCTTACAACCATTTAACGCTACAGAAACATTAGGTAGTTATGATGTTTTAGTTAACGCTAATGGTGGTGGCTTCTCAGGTCAAGCTGGCGCAGTTCGCCATGGTATTGCTCGCGCATTACTTACAGTAGATCCAGATTTCCGTGCAGCTCTTAAATCTGCAGGATTACTTACTCGTGATCCTCGTATGAAAGAACGTAAGAAACCAGGTCTTAAGAAAGCTCGTAAAGCAAGCCAATTCTCAAAACGTTAATATATATTTATATCGATATTTTGAAGCACTTCACAAAGCAATTTGTGAGGTGTTTTTTTTGGTATATTGCAGTTGTCACTGGTGAATATTTTTGGTTCTATTGCAACTATTGTTGGTGAATATATTATGGAGGGTGTTGTCACTTTGTGACAACGCCTTTTTTATGTACATAATCCTCATTACAAAGAAAATGTGTTTCCTAAAATTACTGAAATCGTAGGCATTACGTTTAATATGTTTCAATTCATTGTTAGTTTCTTAAAGTTGGCCACTAGAATAACGTAGTAGCCTAATAGAGATGCCCGCCATCCGTAGCTAACAATTTGATTATGTTGAGAACTCTGCAGGGGTGTCAGGCATTTTTGAAGGTAATCTAAAGTACCATAAACTCCGATGACTGCTGGATTAAGGAGTGCTTTCAGCAAATTTCATATTTAGTAAAACCTTAGTATTATTTGTCATAGGAGACTCTTTTTAGTGTCATACAAAAAAATCTGTTGCCAGTGATAGATTTTTCTATCACTGGCAACAGATATTGTAGACCTTCTATTTATATATATATTAACTTTGGCTGTAAACCGCGGTCACTGAGTTACTACTTGACCAAACAACAATCAGATTCTGCTTGTTCGTTTCTTCACCAGTATTAACACCATATTCGTGACTAGTCCCTTTGGGATAGAACATGACGGACCAATTAATAGAAACATCACTTGCATTACTTAAGCTGGCGGTTAAGATATTATTAGCAACTTCAAATTTCGTCGCATGCAGCCCATTCTGATCTTTTAAGCCAGCTTTATTTAATGTAAACGAAGATGATGACACTAGACTATCTTTAGTAATATTTAACGGCTGAACATCATCAAGTGGTAAGTCGCGTCCCCGTGCTTCTAACTTCACAATTTGCCACTGACCGACGATACTGCTGTAATCACTGACTTGAATTTGATCTAAATTCATCTGTTTTGGTTGATTTACTTCTTTGGCAGGCGTCTTTTTAATCGTATTTACTTTTTTTGACGACTGCGCTTTTTTCTTATCTGACACGGATTCTTTTTTTGGTTGATTTACTTCTTTAGTATGCGTCTTTTTAGTTGTATCTGCTTTTTTTGACGACTGCGCCTTTTTCTTATCTGACACGGATACTTGTTTTGGCTGACTTGTTTGCTCAGACTGTGACTTTTGTTGCCCACACGCTGTTAATAAAGCAACCATTACGATACTAGTCATTACAAGTAAAGGCTTCTTCATCTCAATTCCTCCTTACAATAACGAATTAGTGTTTACGACGGCGCGTTCCTGCAAGTCCAAAGAGACTAACGGCACCAACAAGAGCTGCACCAATCACTGAAACGACTGACGAATTAGTTTCGTCAGTTTGTGGTAATACCGAAGCACCTAATATTTTAGCGTTATTGATTTCTGAATGATCAGCAGCTTTAAGACGTGATGTTGATGTATTATTGCTTGGTGCAACAATACCATTGTTGTCAGTCGTGTCTTTAGCTGTTTCACTACCTTTAGCAACAACAGAACCAGTTACGTTACCTTTATCTGAACCATTGTCTGAACCTGTTACATGACCAGTATGTGAACCAGAATCGTTATCAGTACCAGTTGATGGTTTGTCAACATTGTTCAAAGCATCTTCGATGTCTTTTTCATGTTGTAATTTAGCTAATGCAGCTTGTGCATCGTCTAAAGCTTTCTTAGATGCATCAGCGATTGCTTGTAACTTCGCATATTGTGCATCGTCAGCAACGGAAGCAGCTTGTGCATCTTCGGCAGCTTTAACAGCCTCGTCGTATGCTTTTTTAGCAGCTTCAACAGCTTTTGTTGCGTCAACTAAGTTAGCTTCAGCATTCTTTAAGTCATCTAAATGATTTGTTTTTTCGCCAAGTGCGTCTTGACCAGCTTTTAAAGCTGCTTGAGCGGCACTTAATTTAGCAGTTGCATCTTTTAATGCAGTTTTAGCAGTAACTAATTTAGCATTAGCTGCGTCTAAAGTCATGTGTTTTTGAGCTTGTGTTGTTTTAGTTGTAGCTAAGGCAGCTTGTGCATCTTTTAAAGCTTGTTGTTTTTGAGGCATTGATGCATTTAAATCATCAACAACTGTTTGTGCATTTTTAACAGCTACAGTAGCAGTTTTAACATCGTTTTGTGCTTTAGTTAAGGCTGTGTGTGCTGTTGCTTGTTTTGTTTTAGCAGTTGCTAAAGCAGTTTTAGCTGTAGCTAAGGCTTGGTTAGCTTTAACTGTTTGTGATTTAGCTGCTGCAAGAGCTGCATCAGCAGTTTTTGAAGTTGCTGTTTTAGCAGTAACGTCGCTTGCTAATTTATCAATTTGAGCTTGACTGACAGTTCCAGATTCAACAGGTGTAGTGCTAAATTTAGAAGCGTCGTTAACATCATAGTCATCAACAAAGTTAAAGAAACTTGTTAAGAAGATATTACCGTTAGATTGTTTAAATTGACCGAAGCCAAGACCGAACCATGTGTTATTGGCAGGTGTATATGTTGCCATAATGCCAGCAACACTTACGGCATGGCCCCATTCACCCCCATTGAATAAGAAGGCATTCATTGAATCATAGATAGATTTCTTGAAAGCATCAAGACTAAGATTCCAACCATTTTCAGATGATTTATCGAAGATAGTATTCATATCTTGTTGTGTTAAGTATGTTAATCCCATACCGTTAGCAATGCTGTTGTTTAATGCATTGTCATGACCATCATCAGGATCGTTATTCTTAGATGTATAAGCATCGCCGATTGATTGACCTAATTTTTTAGAACCTTCTGAGACTTCAACTTGTGTGCTACCAAAACGGTCACGCACTTCATTTAATAATTGTTTAGCATATTCATTTAAGTCATCAAGATATTTGTTTAAATCTGATTGGTTGTTAATATGAACAGTTTTATCTTGGTCATTTGAAATGTAGCCGCCATTTAATGCCCATTCTTTTTCAGTTGCAGCTGTTAAACTGTCAATGACATCTTGATAATTAGCGTCAGCTGATGAAGCATCTGAATAAGCCTTTAAGGCATTAATGTAGTCTTGGCTTAAGTTGATGTGATTTTGGTTAGCTTGATGATTACCTTGTTGTTTCTTAGCATCATCTAATGCTTTTTGAGCAGTATCTTTAGCTTTTTGAGCAGCGTCAGCTTTAGCTTTAGCATCATTTTGTTGTTTGTTAGCATCAGTTACGCCAGTTTGAGCGTTATTAACATTGTTTTGTGCGTCAGCAATATTCTTGTCAGCTTGGTCAGCACCTTTTTGAGCATTGTCTTCAGTTGTTTGAGCTTGATCCAAGTTATCTTTGGCATTGCTTAAATTCTTGTCGGCTTCGGCTGAACCTTTGCCATCAAGGTTATTTTGAGCATTATCAACGTTTTCTTGAGCTTTATCAGCATCTTTATCAGATTGGTCAGCACCTTTTTGGGCTTCATCAACGCCAGTTTGAGCATTATCGACATCTGTTTTACCTTTATCAACATCTGTTTTAGCGTTATCAACGTCTTGACCTAATTGGTTATTTGTTTTGTCTTGTTCGTCAACTGCATCTTGAGCGTTATTGATAGATTCATCAGTTGCGTTATCAGCAGTATTTTGCGCATTTTGTTGATTATCAACAGCACTGTTTAAATCTTCTTGTGATTGATTAGCATTTTCTTCAGTTTGACCAGCATTGTCTTTAGAAGCATCGGCTGTGTCTTTAGAAGTATCAGCAGCACTTTGATCTTTGTCAGCTGTATCTTTGGCATTATCAACGTCAGTTTGAGCGTCTTTAATATCGTCATCTAATTTTTGACTGTTAGATTGAACTGTTTGAGTATGAGTTGTTTCAGTTGAGTCGGGTGTAGTTGTTGCAGCGTTTGCCGTTGTTGTAGCACCAACGACAGTAACTCCAGCGATTAATGCACTTGATAATAAAGTAATGTTTGATTTTTTCATAATATAAAATATCCTCCCAATAAATTAATAATTATTTAGCAACCTGTTCAAATTTTAACCCCTCTAATAAAAATCCGAAGCCCATCATTTGTGAACCAGTTACGGAATTAAGTGTAAATGTTTTTTTATCTTTGTCTAAACTAGCTTTCATTGTATAATCATCAAATTTCATGGTAAGTTTACCGTCTTCAATTTCATAAGTACCTTGGTCTGACTTTTTATCAGTTTCAACTTTAGTCACAGTGTTTCCTTTAAACTTCAACTCAAATTTGGAACCACCCATGTCGGAAATATAGCTTCCATCCATCTTATTTGAATTGCCCATCATAAACATAGCCACAATAATAACTATAGCTACTATACTGACACCGGTAATAATATTTGCTTTTTTTGACATTTTTTCTCCATTTTTATAAATTTAATATAATAAATCTTATTTTCTGAACGAATTAAATGCACTGACGGTTGAGGACATAGCTGCCAAGCGTGCATTTGAGGCAATATCTTGTTGTAAGCCTCTCATTTCTTCCTGCATTGAAAGTTGAGTTTCTTGGAATTGTTGTGTTTCTAAAATGTTAAAGGCTTCTTGCAAATCACGTGCCCGAGTTTCATCAATTAATTTCCAAAGACGAAAAATATCGAAATAGTTGTAGAATTTCTCTGGGAATCCTTGCTTGCCTGCAATATAATCTTCATTTGCCATTTCAGCGTCCAAGTCTGCTAAGGCTTGTGTTTTAGATTCATTACCCGGCATAATATAAACAAAATATTTAAAAGCAAATAGCGCGATAACAGCAATGATGAATGGCATCGCCGCACTTGTCTGACTAGTAATCATAAAAAGAACAATTAAAACGACTAATGCGATGATTATTCCTCGAAATTTTTTCTTACCTTTTTCAATCTTAGCCTCTGCTTCACGAATTTGTTGTTGGATAACTGCAGCTCCCGCTGTAACACTTCTTTTTGCCATTAAAAAATCTAAAAGTTCTTCTTTATTCATAATTTTCTCCCTTTTCTTTGAACGAATTATTAACCAACCTTTACCAAACGATCCCTATAAAATCTCCTCCCCCAAAAAAGTAATTTATATCTTGCACTATCTTCACATGATATATTTTATCTCAAAAATATACTCAATACTACCTTTTTATGTAACTTTATAGGTATACTGAGAGCTTTGAAAGTGTGCGCACTTAATTTATCATTAAACATATGGATAAATAGGAGCGATTTATGATTATACTTGTGGGCACTTTCATTCGGAAAAAGCGAAAAGAATTAGGACTTACAATTGAAGAATTGGCAGAAATGGCGGACGTATCCGCCAGCTATTTGGCTCGACTCGAAAGAGGACAATTAGACGATACGAGTACAAGAAAGTTGGAACTAGTTCTGAATGCCTTACAATTAAATTTGGCTGATATATTAATGAGTAATGATTTTAACGACATTTATACGCCCGAATTAATTAACAGATTGAAAAGCATGACCACAGATGATAGAATGCGTATCTCTAAAGCGTTACTGGAAATCTTGAAATAGAAATTGATTAGACATATATTAAATGGGTAGAGAGTGTGTAAAGCATAAAAAAAGACACCATTAATGGTGTCTTGACTAGTCTATTTTATGGTGTTAATTTTATCTCGTATTATGGATTTTATTCAATGTTGTTCCTTTTTCAATATTGTAAAGTATTGATACAAGTGGATTCAAATAGATAAGATTCCATGAAGTATTAATCGATAATTCTCAAAACGCTAATATATATTTATATCGATATTTTGAAGCACTTCACAAAGCAATTTGTGAGGTGTTTTTTTGTATGGATTTTAAGTGTATAAAATATTCTAGTTCGGAATCTACGAAAATTTCTAAATTCAAAACCAACGCGTTTAATGACCTTAATTTTATTGTTTATTCCTTCTAAAGGACCGTTAGTATAATAATAGCCAAAATTATTTTTAATCTCAGAATGGTGACAAAGCAACGTTTCAATACTTTTAAGCATTTCTTCAGAACACCTTTCGGTGTTTCTAACTGTAAAATCATAAGATTTCCAGTCCTTCAACCGAATGGTTGATCTTATTTGGTTCATGAGTTCATATGATTTATTTAGTTCAGGATGAATCGCTAATAAATGATCAACGACATTTGTTTCTGTTGTTAGGTATGGGAAATAAGTCCATTTCTTGAAATTTTTAAAATCTAAGGTTTCAGAAGGTTTTAACAGGAGCTTCCAGTAACGTTTTAGTGCTTTGTAGTCTTGTGATGATTTTGAAAGTTCTTTCATCAGTCTAATTCTAGTTTTAGTGAATCCACGATTCACTGAATTGATAATATGAAAGGTATCTATGATGACAATCGCGTTAGGAAAGACTTCTTTGGCTAGTTTAGGATAGGTATAATTCATATCAGTTACGATAATTTTCACGTTTTTTCTAGCTGCAGCTGAGTAACGATAAAAATAACGTTCTATTTGATAGAATCTTCTAAAAGATAAAAGTTTGATTAATTCATGGTTACTAGCATCCATAAATTCAAAACTCATGGCATCTGTAGCTGATTTGGTACTCTTGACTTCGTCAAGTAGGAGTACTTTAGGTAAAAATTTATAATTAGGTTTAAAATCACGTTCAAAGGTCATTAAAATACGACCTACAAAGGAATCAGGATTCGAAATTTCATTAGCAATATGAGTTAAAGAAACGGATTCCGCTAATTTAGTTAAACAGAGCTGTTTAGATAGATTGGAAATCGTACAATTTTTAGGAACCACACTTGTTTGGACAAGGAAGTATGACTGCCGCTCATGACAGCTAAAGTATCTTCGTTTGAGTGATAAAATGATACATTTACCAAAAAATTTAGGGTAGCGTATGGGTGTTTGACGCCAACTATACCTGATAATCTGTCCTTCGTTTTTAATATCACAATTTGGACAATCCCTTCGGCTGGTAATCAAGAACACGGTTAAATCGAGTGACACCGTCATTAGAAGACTGATAATCAACAATCGTTAGACTACTGTCTTTTATTTTAAGCCAAAATTTAGTATGATTAGGCATGCGGAGAGTTCCATCTTTCTTATTAATTCATCTGTGGTGGTTGAGGGATAATGAACATGGATGAACTCGTAACCAAAAGTCTTATGACTTTTGGCTTTTTTTTGTTATTATACAAAAAAACTGTCATCAGTAATAGTTTTTACACTAGTCCCAACAACAGATAGTACAGAGCCTTTTTATTGTATTTAAAATTTAAAGATATTTCCTTCTATTTGGAATATTCGTTGGGTTTTGGGAGCAACTACTGATAATAACCTAGCTAAAACACAAAGAAAAGTAAAGGGTATATAAACGATTTCTCCTCCCTTTACATTTTTTCATTTTTGCAGAAGGATTAATACAGCAATCGATACTGAAACTTACTGCAAAAATCAATTAAAAGGCCCAAAGGAAGAAGTTAATCAATTTTACACAAAATAAAAATGAGATTACCGTATTTTCACTTAAATCTAATTTTTTTTATTGTCTCAATTTTATAATGCTTTTTGACAACCTCCAAAAGAAAACATATACTTAATTATGAAAACGCTTTTATATAAAACGGAGGCAAACAGATGACACCAGAAATTGAATGGCTAGATACACCAACCGTTTTTCGTGTTGGACAGGTACCAGCTCACAGTGATCATAAGTACTATGCAACTCAAGCAGAAATGTTACAACAAAAAAGTTCATTTGAACAATCTTTGAATGGAACTTGGAAATTTAGTTACAGCACTAATGCAGCAAGTCGACCAAAAAATTTCTATCAGACTGACTTTGATGCAGAACAATTTGACACAATTCCAGTACCACAGCATATTGAATTATCAGGATATGAGCAATTACATTATATTAATACGATGTATCCTTGGGAAGGACATGAATATAGACGACCTGCTTTTTCAGATACTGATTTAAATCAGTATGCTGGAATGTTTAGTGATGCAGAATATAATCCAGTAGGTTCATATTTAAACCATTTTGACTTGGAACCAACTCTTCAAAATAAACGCGTTATTATCCGTTTTGAAGGTGTTGAACAGGCAATGTACGTCTGGTTGAATGGACATTTTCTAGGATACGCAGAAGATAGTTTTACACCAAGCGAATTTGACCTGACACCTTATTTAAAAGATAAGGATAATTGTTTGGCAGTTGAAGTGCATAAACGAAGTTCTGCAGCCTTCATTGAAGACCAAGACTTTTTCCGTTTCTTCGGAATTTTTCGTGATGTGACACTGTTAGCACAACCTGCAACACATTTAGATGATTTTTGGGTGATTCCTGATTACGATAGTGGACAAAAAACAGGACAAGTAGATTTACAACTTCATTTTAGTGGGGCAGAACAACGTGTCCGTGTCACATTCAAAGACCAAGATGCGGTGTTATTTAGCGATGAATTAATGAGTGGGTCAGATGTCGAAAAACACTACAATTTAGCACAACCAGTGACTGCTTGGCAGAATGACCGGCCTTATTTATATACATTACAATTAGAAATTTTAGATGCTGATGGGCAATTAATTGAAATTATCCAACAACCAGTTGGTTTTCGCAAAATTGAAATTAAGAATCGCGTGATGTTATTAAATGGTGAACGATTAATTATCAATGGTGTTAATCGTCATGAGTGGAACCCTAAATCAGGAAGAACCATTTCAGATAATGATGAAGCTTGGGATGTTGACTGTATGCAACGTAACAATATTAACGCAGTTCGGACGTCACATTATCCAGATCGATTATCTTTTTACAATCGTTGTGATCAGGCTGGTATTTATATGATGGCTGAAACCAACTTAGAATCACATGGTTCTTGGCAGAAAATGGGTGAAGTTGAGCCTTCTTGGAATGTGCCCGGCTCATCGGATCAATGGGAAGCAGCCGTTTTAGACCGCGCTAAAAGTAATTTTGAGTTATTTAAAAATCATCCCTCAGTTTTATTTTGGTCATTGGGTAACGAATCATACGCCGGCAGTGTCTTAGCGAAAATGAATGAGTACTATAAACAAAAAGATTCGACACGTTTAGTTCATTATGAAGGTGTTTTCCGTGCGCCTGAATACAAAGATGTCATTTCAGATGTTGAAAGTCGGATGTATGCAACACCAGCCGAAATTAAAGACTATCTAGAAAATTCACCACAAAAACCATTTATCTTGTGTGAGTATATGCATGATATGGGTAATTCATTGGGCGGGATGAAATCATATATTGATTTATTACAACAATATGAATCCTATCAAGGTGGTTTCATCTGGGACTTTATCGATCAAGCATTGTTAGTTGAAGATCCCGTCACAGGTCAAAATGAGTTGCGTTATGGTGGCGATTTTGATGATCGACCATCTGATTATGCATTTTCGGGTGATGGACTCGTTTTTGCCACACGTAATGAAAAACCAGCAATGCAGGAGGTAAAATACTATTATGGCACAGATAAATAAGCAGTTAACTGTCATTTACGGAGATGTCACACTCGGTTTAAAAGGAAATGATTTTCATTATATTTTCTCCTATCAAACGGGTGGCCCAGAATCTTTTAGAATTCAAGGTAAAGAGTGGCTTTATCGCTCACCAAAACCGACTTTTTGGCGTGCAACAACGGATAACGATCAGGGGAGTCAGTTTCCAGTAAAGTCAGGGATGTGGTTGGCCGCTGATCAATTCAGTAATTGTCAATCAGTTAAAGTTGCTATTAATGGTAAACCAATTGCGTTACCGATTGCACCAGAAAATAATCGTTACACTAACCATGAAGTCGCTGAAAAAGTGGCTATAAGTTATATCTATAACACACTGACTGTGCCGCAAACGCAAGTGACGGTCACTTATACTGTTGAAGCAACCGGAAAAATGAATGTTGCAGTTTCATACCAAGGAAAAGCTGGATTACCCTCATTACCTGTTTTTGGGTTGCGATTTATTATGCCCACACCAGCGACTCGTTTTTGTTACCAAGGATTATCAGGAGAAACTTATCCAGATAGAATGGCCGGAGGAATTCCAGGCCGATATGAAGTTCAAGGGTTACCAGTGACACCATACTTAGTTCCGCAAGATTGTGGTGTGCATATGCAAAATGATTGGGTAACTGTTTATCGACAGTCTGTTCTGGATAATCGTATGCAACAGGCTTCTGAAACGGGTTTAACATTCAGTGCGGTTGATCAACCAATTGCGTTTAGTTGTTTACCTTATACAGCTGAAGAATTAGAAAATGCGACACATCATAGCGAATTACCAGCGGAACATCGTACCGTTTTATCGATTCTAGGCGCCGTTCGAGGTGTTGGTGGTATTGATAGTTGGGGTAGTGATGTTGAGGATGACTATCAAATTGATGCGATGAAGGATATTGCTTACCAATTTAATATCACATTTGATTAATTTGCCTATCTACCATAACTATAGTAGACTGTAAATAATTAATAAACAGGGAGTGTGAAGTGCATTGGTAAATACAAATCGTTAATCGAATAACTGTCGACTAAACAAGGGACGAAGTGTGTCTTTTTATGCATGTTGACTATTCAAACGGTTTGCAATATCAATTCTTTTTCACATCTGAAAGAACCACTTTTTTTGATGGATAACGATTGAAGAGCATATAACTGTATGCTCTTTTTTTGTAGAATCAAATGGATAGTTTAGCGGTCGACCTCACAAAGAAATGAGGTAATTACTATAGGAACAATACAAATTAAACAATTAAGTTTTCAATATGATGGACAATTAGCACCAATTTTTAAAAATGTTGATTTACAATTAGATGCCAGCTGGAAGTTAGGTCTAATTGGTAGAAATGGTCGCGGAAAAACGACTTTATTTAGAATTTTACAAAATCAATTACAGTACCAAGGAAAGATTAGAACAGATTTAGAATTTCAGTATTTTCCTCAAACAGTTGTTAAACCAGAAGAGTCAGTGTGGCTGGTTATCAAGAGTATCACAGACTTACAAGACTATGATCAGTGGCAAATTTTAATCGAATTAGATAAACTTGGACTATCTGAAAAATTATTGACGGAACCATTTAATCAATTAAGTCCAGGACAGCAAACTAAGATATTATTAGCCAGCTTATTTGTTGGCGAAGGTAAATTTCAATTAATAGATGAACCGACTAATCATTTAGATGAAAACGGTCGAAAAATTATTTCTGATTATCTAAGACAAAAACAAGGATTTATTTTAATCAGTCATGATCGTTATTTTTTAAATAATATTATTGATCATGTTATTTCAATTGATCGCGCTAAAATCAGTCAATTTAAGGGTAATTATAATACGTGGGCTGACGAAAATACGTCACGAAATAATTGGGAATATAATGAAAAAGAAAAATTACAACATGATATTAAACGATTAGAAGGTGCTTCACGGAAAAAATCGGGTTGGGCTAATCAGACTGAGGCGAAAGTATCTGGTGCGACAGACAGAGGATTTATTAGCCACAAGGCAGCTAAATCTATGAAACGGGTACTAAGTATTAAAAAACGTGCCGATAAAGCAGTAGAAGAGAAAAAATCTTTACTTAAGAATATTGATGTGGCAGATCTTTTAACGTTGAATTTTGAAAAATTAGTGTCAGATAAGACTTTACTAGAGGTAATTGGCTTATCAGCATTTCGTAAACAATTGCCGGTAAATAAACCGGTAGATTTTAAATTAAAGATGGGAGAGCGCGTTATTCTTCAGGGTGAAAATGGTTCTGGTAAATCGAGCGTTATCGCTGCTATACTAGGTCAATTAAAGTATCAAGGGCAATACAAATTTGCAACACCTTTAAAAGTGAGCTGGTTACCGCAAAATTTTGATGGTTTATCTGGTTCTTTACAAGAATTCGCTGCAGAAAAAAATGTTTCTTATTCTTTAATGTTGGATACATTAAGAAAACTTGGTTTTGAACGTTATGAATTTGATAAAGATATCAGTCAAATGAGCATGGGCCAAAAGAGAAAAGTGGCTTTGAGTCGTTCGTTGGTTGAACCAGCAAATATATATATTTGGGATGAGCCACTTAATTATCTAGATGTTATCACGCGTCAACAAATTCAAGATGTTATTCTGGCTTTTCAACCACCGATGTTAATCATTGATCATGATAAAGAATTCGTTGAAAAGGTTGGAACAAAATTCGTTGAGATTGAACATTATTAGTGAATGGTTAATTAAAGGCATCCAATTTATACGTCTATTGATATCAAGATAGTCGTAATGATATACTGTTAAGAGCATAGTTATTTTAACTGTATACTGATTAGCGGGGCATACAGAATTAAAATCGACGTAAGTTGAATAATAAAAGATCAACTTTATTTGAAGGCATGTATTCATAATATGAATCTTTAACTTTGAAAGAAATTGTTAATTAATAGAGCAAGGAGGAAACATTAATGGCTGATAAAGCAAAGACTGATAGAGATAAAATGCTAGAAATTATCAAAAAGAAACAAACTGATGGCGGAAACTTCAATAAGAAGGCTACTGCTAGAAATGATCGTACTAAAATGCGTAAGGGTCCTAAGATTTTTAAATAGAGGTTTAGACTTAGCTCAGATAAATATCTGGGCTATTTTTTTAATCATTAAAATCTAGCATACTTTTACTGAATCAATTCCAATATATCTGCAGTAACTTCTTCAGCTGTAGCAGGACTACCACTACTAATCCATTGCAACATCGTTCGTAGAACGCCACCAAGAATGAACGTTTTTTGAGTATTATTTAGCCGACTGATACTAGGCGTATCTTTAAGAATCTTTTCAAAATAAGTATAAAAAGAATCTTCCAATAAATAAACAATATCATTTTTAATTAGGATATCCATAAATTCAGAATCATTATGCCAATAGTTAAAAGCTAGCTTGAAAATGTTTTTCAAACTAATTTCTGTTTGATTGGACTTGAGTTCGGCGTAAAACTGGTCAAATAAGTAATCGGACCGAGTTAGTAAAATCGCGTCCTTATTTTCAAAATTACGATAGAAAGTCAGCCGGGCAACTCCGGCTTTTTTTGTGATTTCAGTTATTGTGATTTCTTGATAAGATTTTATTTTTAATAAGTCAATTAAAGAATCAATAATCAAATTTTTACTTAATTTTGCTTGGTTATTTTCCGTCATTTTTTATATCTCCTTGAAGTGTAACAAATAACACGATTTTGTATCTTGTAAATCACGCGATAAATGATTAATATAAGTGTAACAAATGTAACACTTATAGCAAGAAAGATAAATGACACTTGAAGTATTTTATATAAAGTCATTAAAGTCGGAAAATTTATTAAACTAATTAAAAGAGGTTATTGAACATGAAAAAAATTTGTATTATATTTGATCATCCCTACACTGCAGACGCTGGATACAATGAATTGCACAATAGGAGTTATTCAGCGGCATTACTAGTTAGTGCTAAAGCAGCGTATGAAAAAGAGGGCTGTATTGTGGACGTAATTGATTTGCATAAAGATGGGTTTGATCCTGTAATGCACCAAGAAGACCTAATATCTTGGCGTAAGAAGATACCAACGGATTCTATGACGGCGAATTATCAAGAACGCCTCATGGCTGCAGATGAGCTTGTCTTTATTTTTCCAATCTGGTGGGAATCTATGCCAGCTATGATGAAGGGATTCTTTGACAAAGTTATTGCTAAAGGGATTCTTTATACAGAGCAGGAAAATAAAAAATTATTTAAAAATGAGATGGTTCATTTAAAGAAAGTTAAAATGGTTACAACTATGTCAACACCAGGTTGGATTTATCGAACTATCTTTGGAAATCCTGTGACTAAAATGGTATTTAGGGGAACATTCCGGAAGATGGGGTTTAACCAGTTGAAATGGTTTAACTTTGCTGCAGTTCAAGGAATGAAACTTGAAAAACGACAACAGTTGTTGAAGAAGTTTGAAAATAATATTGTGAAGTAAGAGGGTTCAACCTGATTGGGTAAATACAATTAGGTTGGCTCTTTTTTAATATCACTAGAACCGAATCTTTTGAATTTAGTTCAGTTAATTTAAGTAGTATAATACAATTGAATTATTAAGGAAGAAAAGGGCGTCAAATAGTGAATGGAGGGGCAAAATGATGACAGAACATGAAAAATTATTGGCAGGTCAAGATTATGATTATCGCGACCCAGAATTACAGGGTATGATTGCGGCGGGTAAAGAATTAGTCACTATAATCAATACGACAACTGACCTAGAGAAAAGAGCAACAGCAATTCACGAGTTGTTAGGGAAATCTGGGGAAGGACTCGTTATTAATGGTCAATTTAATACAGTTTATGGTAAACATATCACTGTTGGTGATGATGTTTTTATTAACGGTAATTGTACATTTCAAGATTCAAACAAAATCACATTAGGAGATCGTGTCATTGTCGCGCCAGACACGAAGTTATATTGTGGTGAACATGCATTAGATGCAACAAAACGTTTTGGAAAAAGACAAGATGGTAGTCGTTATTTAATTACTTATACTAAACCAATTACAATTGGAAACGATGTGTGGATAGGTGGAAATGTCACGATTATTGGTGGCGTTCATATTGGGGATAATGTGATTGTAGCAGCTGGTGCAGTGGTGACAAAAGATGTTCCTGACAATACAGTAGTGGGCGGCGTGCCCGCCAAAGTTATCAAACAATTAGAGCCATTAAAATAAGAAAATTTTTATATTAGGTGAGAGGAATGAGCAGGCTATTTTAGCATTTTTGCCTAGTATTAGATAATCAGCTAAATTAAAGAAACCTAAATTAGGTTGTAGGAGGGAAAAGTTAATGACAAGTATTGATGTTTTTGCACACGTTTTACCACCACATTTTTATAACGAGATGTTAGCTATTCAGCCGAACTTGCCAGAAAAAATGCCATTTATTAAACATCCCATATTGATTGATATTGAACAAAGACGCCTATTACGGAACAGAAATGTCCAACAAGTTATCTCAGCAGTCAACGTGAATCCTGAGGACTACGTAGGGCCAGAACAAGCAGCGGCATTATGCTGGCAAGCTAATAACGAAATAATTGAAATGGTTCAACAAAATGCAGACTTGTTTAAAGCGGGTATTGCAATGATACCTCTAAATAACATCGATGAAGCAACACGTATTATAAAAGAACAAGTGCTAAAAAATTCAGAATTAGTTGGCATTCAGTTATTTACGCGTGCCCTTGGAAAAAGTATTGCTGCAAAGGAATACCGGGTTATTTTTGAAATGGCTGCACAATTAAATATCCCAATTCTGTTACACCCAATTTTTGATGATCGTAAACCAGACAATAATATTATTTTTAGTTGGGAATATGAACTAGCGCAAGCAATGTTGCAATTAGTACAGTCAGGAATTTTTAATGACTATCCTACACTTAAAGTAATTGTTCATCATGCTGGGGCAATGGTGCCTTATTTTGCTGAACGAATTAACCATATTCTATCACCAGAACAGGCAGCTGATTTTAAACGTTTCTATGTAGATACTGCATTATTGGGCAATCCTAAAGCATTAGGGTTAGCAATTGATTATTATGGTGTTAGCCACGTACTGTTTGGAACTGATGCACCGTTAGGGATTGCGCCAGCTGGAGCAACGGATGCCATAATTGAAGCTTTAGATCAGTTGAATCTTTCGAAAGATGATCGAGCCCTGATTAATTATGGAAATTATAATCGTTTGATGGGATTGGGTGAATAAATGATAGAACTTAAGAATGCCCCATTATTAAGACTATTCAAACTTAAAATTAAGCTATCTGATCGTGAAAGATTTGAAAAAGCAGGGATGATTAATTTAACGACCTCAATTCAGCAAGAAAAAGGAACTTTGGCGATGTACAGTGTACATTTGGATGAGGCGGGTACTGAAAATATTGTGATTGAATCTTATCAAGACGAAGATCAATATCAAAAACATGCAAATTCGGCTCAATTTAAAATGTTTAGTAATATCGCATCTCAGGCAGTAATTGAAAAATCGATGATTAATTTATCCCCAGAATTACTGTTAGAAAAAACAACAGCCTTGCATGAATTGAAGCCTGACAGAGCTATACTCAAAGTAACAAGTATTGAAATAGAGCCGAATAGGGTTAAAGAATTTAGAGAAGTTTCATTGAATACTATGAAACAATCATTTGAAAATGAAGCAGGACTCTTAGTGACATACATTGCTTCTGTAGATGGAGATTTAAATCAATGGATTTTCGTTGAAATTTACCGGAGTGACGAGGATTACCAAGCTCATTTACAAACAATGAATTTTAAAAAATATGTAACAGAGACGAAAAAAATGGTGCTTAATAAACGAATAGAGACACCTGTAGCAGATGTTTTAGTTAATCAGGGTGGATTATTTTTTGAAAAATGAAGATAGAGCGGTAATCAAGTTAGTCGATTACAGTGCTATCTTTTTAATTTTCCGTAAACAAAAGAGGTGCTGATAAATTTTATCAGCACCTCTTATTAATAATCGAGTATCAATATAATTTAACCCCAGCGATTTGATTTTCTGGGTAAAACCATTAAAATAAAGAACCAAATACTACCGACTAATGGAACGAATTGGATTAAAATCCACCAACCAGAACGATCAGTATCATGTAAACGACGAACTGAAACAGCAAAGTTTGCAATCCAGACGATAAACATAACAATATTTCGACTTGTCATAAAAGTAAGTTCACTAAAATTATAAATCGAATCGATAGGATGGCCAACGAGTGACGTATAAAAATAAATAATAATTGCTCCTAGAATACTATTAATAATCGTAGGCCACCAATAGTCTGATCTATTCGATGTGTCAGAAAAATTAAAAATATTTTCCCAGAAATTTTTGTATGATTGAACCATATGCTTAATCCTCCTTTTTAAAACGTTTTATTTAGTTAAAAGACATCGTTAGATTATTAAATTAGTTAATCTGACGATGTTTATTTAATTATAGTATAAATAAATAGAAATTTATATTGATATGCTTGGTGCCAGAAATAATCAGCTAGTTGACTTAAGAAAATAATTATTATATTATGAAGTTAACTTCACATGAAGTATATTTCATATTGAAAGGTGTTCATTATGCAAAATAAAGTTAAAGAATACAGAACTAAGCTTGAATTAACACAGGAACAGTTAGCTGAGAAAGTTCAAGTTTCTAGTCGAACAATTATCTCACTTGAAAAAGGTAAATATAAGCCATCTATAATGTTGGCCTATCGTTTGAGTTTATTGTTTGATTGTCAGATTGAAGCGTTATTTCAGCTAAAGGAAAATTTAGAGATGGAGGAGAATTAAAATGAAAATCTATAGTTATCGACATTTTTTTGTAGGTTTATTTTTTATGTTTGTGGGGATTGCCTCAATTTGGATAATGAACTTAGATTTTAAAGATGCTTTTGATTGGTCAAAATTGATTAGATCATTTATTAATGTTGTCTTATCATTTGGAATTGCGGCCTATCAATTTTATATAACTTTTTCTAAAAAAGGACTGAAAGAAGAACAGCTGGAGAATGTGGATGAACGAAATAAGTTAATTGATCAGTCTGTGAACGCAATGATTGGAAAAATTATGAATAGCATGATTTTAATTCTAGCGTTTGGGTTTATCATTTTGTGGGCATTTCTAAAAGTAAGTACGTTATTATGGATTGGTGCACTACTTTTCTTTTTGTATACGAATATAATAATCATTTCAATAATATTAGCGATATACTACGAGAAAAAGCTTTAATAATAGAGGCGTAACAGGTTAGGAGATTTTTGGCATGAAGAAAAATATGTTAATATCAATCGGTTTTTTGATGGTAGTTTTTTTAGGTATCTTAGGATTTAAAACATTAATTCAAGTTAAAGATACACAACCGGCTAGTTGGGCAGAAATCAGTCGAATTCAACCGACAGAAAATATAAAATTAACCCAAAAATACAAAATTAACGCAGGAACAAATGGCTTACCAGTCCAAGCAAAAATAGTCGTCGGTGGTGATGCTATATTACCGCATAAAAATTATGCTACACCCGCTGATTGGACCATTAAAAAAGGGTCCAAAGATGCATCAAATATGAAAGTTGTATTTAATCTTAAAAATTCGAAAGTACGTGGCACTAAGGTACAATTAAATACGTCAGATGCGTATTCTGGAGGACCAATGCCTGCCACGGTTCCAATTGAGATTGGACAAATTCAAGGCAAATTACAAGAAGAATATGGTCATTTTAAGGAAACGGCAACTATTGAAATTGGAGATAACACTTGGTATCTAAGCGTTATCCTTGAACCTAAAGTTAATTCAATTCACTATCTTTATTATCGAATTGAAGACACAAGTAGTGTTAGTGATTCGACAATTGTCGTTGATTATATGACTAAACTTAGGGCAGCTCAACAAAATCCCGCGGGACTAATGAATGATTTGGGTGATGTTGAAGCGGTCATTAAAACACTTTCTAAAACATCTGTGGCGTCTTAACCTATGCTATAATTTAAAGACATAGAATTATCTGAGAAAATGAGCAAAGAGAAAGGATTATATGAATCCACAATCAGTTTTAAAAGAAAAATTTGGGTACGACAATTTTCGCCAAGGTCAAAAAGAAGTTATTGATCGTATTCTAACGGGTGAAGATGTTTTAGCTATTATGCCTACAGGCGGCGGAAAATCGCTATGTTACCAAATTCCAGCACTTATATTAGATGGACTAACGTTAGTGATATCTCCTTTAATTTCTTTAATGAAGGATCAAGTTGATGCTTTAAATGAAAATGGCATTCCAGCAACCTTTATCAATAGTACGCTAGATTACACGGAGGTTCGTGAACGCTTTAATCAAGCTGCTCGTGGTGAAGTTAAGTTACTTTATGTGTCACCAGAACGATTAGATTCTGATGGTTTTATGGCAGATTTAGCGGAATTAAGAATTGATCTTGTCGCTATTGATGAAGCGCACTGTATCTCACAATGGGGGCACGATTTCCGTCCTAGTTATTTACGCTTAACGGAAACGATTCAACGTTTGAATTCGAATCCGACGATTATTGCATTAACAGCGACAGCGACAACTCAAGTAGCTGCGGATATTATGCAACGATTATCGATTATACATGAAGTTAAAACTGGGTTTTCACGTGAAAATTTAGCCTTCCAAGTCGTTAAAGATCAAAATAGTGATCGTTTCTTACTCGAGTATTTAAAGGGACAGAAACAACAATCTGGTATTATTTATGCAAGTACGCGTAAAGAAGTCGAACGGTTAACGAAATTAATAAAAAAAGCTAAGATTAAAGTGGCGATGTATCACGGCGGGTTGCAAGAAGATGAACGTCGTCAGAATCAGGAAGACTTCTTGTACGATCGTGTTCAGGTAATGATTGCGACGAATGCATTTGGGATGGGAATTGATAAAAGTAATGTTCGATTTGTAATCCATGATCAGATACCTGGTAGTTTAGAAGCTTATTATCAAGAAGCCGGACGTGCTGGACGAGATGGCTTGCCAAGTGAAGCAATTTTACTTTTTAATTTAAAAGATGTTCAGATTCAACATTTTTTCATTGACCAATCTGAAATGGATGATGTTAATAAAAAACATGAGTATTTAAAATTACAAGAAATGACGCAATACGCAAACACGCAACAGTGTTTACAACAGACAATTGTGAATTATTTTGGCGATGAAGCACCAGAATGTGGCCGTTGCGGCAATTGCTTGGATACACGAGATGCACAAGATATTTCGATTGATGCCCAAAAGGTTTTATCATGTGTAAAACGGATGGGTGAACATTTTGGTAAAGGGTTAGTCGCACAAGTTTTAACAGGTTCAAAAGTCCAAAAGGTGATGCAGTTTAGATTTGATGAATTACCTACGTATGGACTGATGAAAGATCAATCGCAGAAGGAAGTTTCTGGATTGATTGATTATTTAGTTGCGTCAGGTTTTTTACAGGCTTCAAGCGGCCAATATCCGGTTCTGCAACTTGCTGCAGAAGGAGTTGGCGTCTTAAAAGGTGAAACTAAAGTTACACGTAAAATGGCTGTAAAAGTTAAACAAGCATTACCTGAAGATAATGAACTATTTGAAGAATTAAGACAATTACGTCGCGAATTAGCAGAGGAACAAGGTGTACCGCCATTTGTTATCTTCTCTGATAAAACGTTATATTCAATGTGTGAGGTTATGCCGGAAACGTTAACTGATATGTTGGATGTTAAAGGTGTTGGTGAAAGTAAATTGGAAAAATATGGTGAGTTGTTCTTAGATATATTAAACGCAGAAGATTAAATTCTTGAAGGAGAGTTCATATGACAATTTATGAGTATTGGCAAGCATTTAAAAAGGCAAATAAAATTGAACATGATAATTATGATGCATGGTCATTTGGCGTCACTAAGAAAGAAACGTTAGAATTAGGTAAATTAGTTTTAGATGGTCTTAAAACAGGGACATCGTCAGCTTATAATTTATATTTTGATGAAGAACCTTTACCAAAAGTTGGCGATTACAATGTCATTGTTGATTATAAAGATAATCCAATGGCGATTACGAAAACAATAAAAGTTTATGTGACACCATTTAACGAAGTTACAGAAGAGCATGCTTTTCTTGAAGGCGAAGGCGATAGAAATTTAGCTTATTGGCGAAGTGTTCATCAATCTTTTTTTGAAGAAGAATTAGAAAGTGTTAATAAGACATTTGATGAGACAATGCCAGTGGTTTGTGAGGAATTTGAATTAGTTTTTCCGATTGAAACAACGGAGGTTTAAGCAAATGAAAATCGAACACGTTGGTTTATGGGTAGAAAATCTTGAAGCAATGCGTGATTTTTATGTGACTAATTTTAAGGCAACTTTTGGTGTGCGTTATGACAATGGGACTAAAGGATTTTCGTCATACTTTTTGAGCTTTCCAGATGGTCAAGCAAGATTAGAAATTATGACGAGAACGGATATTACAGATCGCTATCCTGATGGATTTGGTTATGCACATTTAGCCTTTTCTGTTGAGAATCATGTGACCGTTGATCAAATGGTGATTGATTTTAAAAAATCTGGAATAGAAGTTGTTAGTGGCCCTCGGACAACAGGGGATGGCTATTATGAAGCAGTCATTTTGGACCCTGAAGGAAACAAAATTGAACTTGTAGGTTAAAAAATAAGATTGAATCACGAGAAGGTCACCCCGGAAATGGGGTGACCTTTTTGAGTTTGAAATTTAATTTGGTGCATACTGTATGAGTCGGCTATAATTAATGAAAACGGTTAAATAGAAATGGAGATAAGAACAATGAATTTTGGAATTATTGGTTACGGTAATATTGCAAAGCGATTTTATGAAAGTATTCGATATACAAAAAATGGACAAGTTACAGCAATTGGATCAAAGTCATTATTTAATGACGATGTGTTTAAAGCGAATAATCCAGATATAACCATTTATGATTCATATCAAGCTCTTTTAGGCGATGATTCGATTGATGGCGTTTATATCGCATTGCCACATATGTTGCATAAAGAGTGGTCACTAAAGGCGTTGAAGCTAAATATTCCGGTATTTTGTGAAAAACCGGCTGTACTAACAACGACAGATATGAAAGAAATTGAATTAGCTTCAAGTGAAAATCAAACCTTATTTGTTGAAGCGTTTAAAACAAAATTTAACATCGGTATGGATCATTTAAAACAAGATTTAGCTTCAATCGGACCCATCCAAACCATGTCAGCTAACTTTTGTTCTAATGCCATTCCATCTCAAAAAGCAACTTCATATTTACTTCAAAAAGGACAGGGTGGTGCTTTGAACGATATCGGTACTTATCCAATTGGTTTTGTGTTAGAAATTTTAGGTTCAGATATTTCGCATATTGAATCAAAATTAGACATGCATAATGGGATTGATGAAAAATTTTCAGCAACGATACATTTTGAAAAAGGCGCTCAGGCACTCATTGAAGGCGCAATAAATGAAGCTAAACCGCGAGTTGCGATTATTGTTGGGCAACAAGGTCGTATCGTTATTCCAATGTATAATCGAATTGAAAAATATACGATTGAATTAAATGATGGACAAAAAATTAATCGGGACTATAGTATCGTTGGAGATGATATGACGCTTGAAATTCAAGCTTTTATTAATCTAGTTGAAATTGGTGCAAAGACTTGTGAGCGACATAGCCTACAGGATACGTTTAATATTATTCAGGTTATTGAAAAAATAAGGCAAGGTGAGTAAGCCTTTAAACTAACTTTGACAGCGCTTACTATATTTGATATACTTAATTTGTCAAATAAGGGCTGTAACTGATTCGATCAGGCATTACCTATTGATAACTATTTGTTTAGTTATCAATAGGTAATTTTTTTGAAAAAAACTAGTAAAACCTCTATTTGAAATAGTTCACAGATACATAAGTTAAACAAAAAACTTTGAAGGAGTGTATTAATATGTATAAAACAGATTATCCAAAAGGGTTTAAAAAAGGTTTCTTATGGGGTGGCGCAACAGCTGCAAACCAAGTTGAAGGTGGCTGGGATTTAGATGGCAAAGGGATGACTACTGCTGAAGTTATTCGTAAATCTGAAAAAAGAACAGAAATGAATCTTGGTTCTGTCACAATGAAAGTCATTGAAGAAGCGATGGACGATAAAACCACTGACCATTATCCAAAACGTCGTGGGATTGATTTCTATCATAATTATAAAGAAGATATTAAATTATTTGCAGAAATGGGTTTTAAAACATACCGGATGTCTATGGCATGGGCACGAATTTTTCCAAATGGTAATGAAACGGAACCCAATGAAGCTGGGTTAGCATTTTATGACCGCGTTTTTGATGAGTTAGCTAAGTATGATATTGAACCTGTTGTCACATTATCGCATTATGAAATGCCACTTGATTTGACAGTTAAACAAAATGGGTGGGTAAGCCGTGACACAATTGCTAGTTTTACACATTACACGGACGTTGTACTTAACCGTTTTAAAGATAAGGTTAAATATTGGTTAACGTTTAACGAAATTAATGTTAGCTCATTTGGTTTCATGGAAACGGGTGCTGTTGACAGTGAATTAACACAGAGAGAACAATTACAAATTCGGTATCAAGCTGTTCATCACCAATTTATCGCAAGTGCTTTGGTAGTTGAACAAGCACGGAAAATTAATCCTGATTTTGTGGTAGGTTGTATGCTTGCTAGAATGCAAACTTATCCATCAACGCCTAATCCAGCAGATGTTCGTGCCGCTCAAGAAAATGATAATTTAAACTTGTTCTTCACCGATGTTCAAGTCCGCGGCGAATACCCTGAATACATGAACCGCTATTTCAAAGAAAATGATGTTCATATTGTGATGGAGCCAGGGGATGAAGCTATTCTTAAAATGGGCAAAGTTGCGTTCCTTAGTTTTAGTTATTATATGTCAACGGTCACTTCAGCTGGCAAAACGGGTGATACATCGTTAGGAAATATGATTAATGGTGAAAAAAATCCTTACTTAGAAACAAGTGACTGGGGTTGGCAAATTGATCCCATTGGATTAAGAATCACATTGAATGCAATGTGGGATCGTTACCGTGTGCCACTATTTATTGTTGAAAATGGAATTGGGGCCCTAGATAAGTTAGGCGATGATGGCAAAGTTCATGATGACTATCGCATTAAGTATCTTGAAGAACATATCATTCAAATGAAAGAAGCTGTTATGGATGGTGTTGATTTAATGGGGTACACAATGTGGGGCTGCATTGATTTAATTAGCGCATCAACTTCAGAAATGAGTAAACGTTATGGGTTCATTTATGTTGATCAAGATGACGATGGAAATGGCTCATTGAAACGTTACAAGAAAGATAGTTTTGATTGGTATAAACAAGTTATTGAGACAAATGCTAGTGATATATAAAGGGAGATAATATGATGAATTTAGATGAAATAAAGAATGGGTTAGTTGTTTCTTGTCAGGCACTAGAAGGTGAACCATTATTTAGTTCATTTATCATGGGGAGAATGGCCCTTGCAGCTGAGATGGGTGGTGCTGTGGGGATACGAGCAAATTCAGTTTCTGATATTGTAGAAATTAAAAAACAAGTAAAATTACCGTTGATTGGCATAATCAAACGAGATTATGCAGATTCAGAAGTCTATATTACAGCAACGATGAAAGAAGTAGATGAATTACTGGAAACTGACGCTGAGATTATTGCATTAGATGCAACGGTTAGACAACGGCCTCATAATGAAAAGGTAACTGATTTAGTCAATAAAATTCATGAAGGAAATAGATTAGCCATGGCAGATATTTCTAATTATGAAGAAGGCGTTATGGCTGAAAAAAATGGATTTGATATGGTTTCTACAACGATGTCAGGATATACAGAATATACGGACGAAAGGGATAGCCCAGATTTTGATTTACTAGAAAAGTTAATTAAAAATCTTAAAATCCCTGTTATTATGGAGGGTCATACAACGACTCCAGAAGAAGTTAAGAGAGCATTTGATATTGGCGCATTTTCGGCAGTTGTCGGTGGCGTTATTACAAGACCTAAACAAATAACACAACTATTTGTTGATAAAATAAGTTAAATAAATCTTCTAATGATTGATGAACAGCGAATATGCTGTGAATTGTTATTAGAAGATTTTTCTGTAATAATAGGGTTAAAATTTACTCTAATTAAAATTAATCCAATTCAATTAATGTTAATAAAATAGCTTTATTTTACTGTGTTTATAGAAAATAAATTTCTATTTAACAAATCATGACATAAGTGGTATTCTTATAACATGATAAAAACTGAGAGAGAAAAGATGTCAGATGGTGAACCGTATGAGCAGTTGGATCCTGAACTAGTTGAACGACGAGAACTGATTCGGAGAAAACTGCGGACAATTAACCAGCTTGACGATAATAAGCAACAAAATACAAATATTAAAGCATTATTGGCTGATTCCGGTGAAGACTTTTGGGCCGAAACGGGAATCGAATTTGATTATGGATTTAATATTCATATCGGAAATCACTTTTATGCGAACTACCATTTAACGATGTTGGACACTTGTCCAATCACAATTGGTGATCATTGTTACATTGGACCAGACGTTGGATTTTACACGCCAGTACACCCCTTATCTGCAAAATTACGTGATGCGGATGTTGAAATGGGTAAACCAATTACGGTTGGTGATAGTGTCTGGATGGGTGGACACGTCACGATTTTACCAGGAGTTACGATTGGTAATCGAGTCGTTGTCGGCGCTGGATCTGTGGTCACAAAATCGTTTGGTGATGATCTCGTAATTGCGGGTAACCCGGCACGAATTATTCGTTATCTAGATGATAACGGTGACGTGAGTCCAGGTAAGTGATTCGATAGAATATTATAATTTACGTTATGAGTATTTGTATAAGATAGCAAAGCTAACAAGCACGCTGTGCAGATATCCCTAGTGGAGAAACTGTATCAGTGTGCTTTTTTTGTGCAATTAAAAGCAGAATTATCGGAGTGAGTACGGCGATGAATTAAAGATCGTGCTCTAAAATTTAGGAGGAAATTTTTATTTTAGAAAAACAGAATATCGACAAAAAAATGTTTTTACCGACTGTGGCATTATTTATTTTAGTATCAGTTGGATTATTACTCGGTGGGTCTGGTTTGAAGGCAGAATTAGGTTCAATAATGGATGCTATTACGGCCCACTTGAGTTGGGCTTACCTTGGTATCTATATTCTCAATTTTGTTTTCTTTTTATATATTGCATTAAGCCATTATGGCAAAATTACATTGGGTAATAAAGGCGAAAAGCCGGCATACAGTGATTTTAAATGGGGTAGTATGGTATTTGCGACGGCCATTGATGCCAGTATTTTAATGCTTAGCATGGTTGATCCACTTCGCTACGTGCAACAACCTTTGTTTGGTGCTAAAGCGATGTCTCCTGCTAATTATCAAAATGCTCACATGTTAGGTCAATTTGATTGGGGTCCAATGGCGTGGATGATGTTTGCATCTTCAGCTGTAATTATTTCATACGTTATGTACGTTAAAAAAGCGAAAGTTATGTGTGTTAGTGATGTGATTCCTATGTTAAAAGGGGATCAGCCTTATAAAAAAATCTTACGAAAAATAATTGATTTTCTTGTCGTTTTCGGTATTATGGGCGGTGTTGGTTCATCAGTTGGGATGGAAATACCTGTATTATCAAAAATTATCGCAACATTAACGGGAGTCCAAGATACAATACTTTTAAAATTAGCATTATTTGTTGTCCTGTTCAGCATTTTCACGTTAACCATGTTTAAAGGAATTAAGGGTGGGATTGATCGATTGAGTTCAGCTCATATTTGGACAGCCATTGGCTTTTTGTTAATTGTTCTGTTAGTTGGACCAACGGTTTATATTTTGAAGTCAGAAGGTAACAGTCTTGTACTGATGGTTACTCAGTTTGTAGCAATGAGTACAGGGACAGCTTCAGGATTAGGTCATGCGATTGACCCTGTTAAATCGGAAACTATTTTCTATTGGGGTTGGTGGTTAACTTTCATGCCATTCATGGGCTTATTCATTGCTAGAATTTCGCGTGGACGAACGATTCGTCAGGTGATATTAGGGATGCTTGCGTATGGTGCTTTAGGATGTATGAGTTTCTACGCAATCTTAGGTGGTTATTCACTCTATTTACAACAAAGTGGAGCTGCTGATTTAATTCATACACTGAATGTATATGGTCAAGCTGCAGCAATTGCACAAGTTATTTCAACATTGCCATTTAAATACGTAATGTTAGTTATCTATGCGATTTCATGTTTTATCTTCTTAGCAACGACGATTTCATCATCTGCATTTATCGTGTCGTCGTTTACTAGTACAAAACTCAAACCGACAGAGCAACCAAGTTTGTTTAACCGCTTGGTTTGGATGGGAATTTTCATGTTATTCTCATTTGGTATCGTCTTCGTTGGTGGTTTTAAAACAATCCAAGCTATCTGTTTATTAGCTGGGTTCCCATTAATTTTTGTGTCACTGTTATTGATTATTTCAACGTGGCAGTACTTAGCCGAAGATCGTTCAACGGAAAGTGCTCATGATTCATTGGTTAAAATTTTTGGAAAATTAAAGAAGAACTTAGTTTCTTATCAACATGTGATACATGATAGTAATAATTAAATATAAAGAGGCCACTCCGTTATTATGGAGTGGCTTTTTAGTACCCATTTTTAGTATTATGTTATAACCTACGCTGTTCCCAATTAAAAAGAGACGTAAGTCTTACCTTAGAGCCTTCTAAATCTATCAATATTAAAATCTAAATATTTGAAAAATATGAAATAAAAACATATGATAATATAGATAATAAATTGATACAGACTAATAAAAACCATAACTAAATAAAAGAGGGTAACTAAATGAACTTTGAAGATGATATTCCAACAATTACGACTACGGAACTTGACCTATTATTAGCACAAAAGCCACAGATTATTGATGTTCGAGAAGATGACGAGTTTGCTGAAGGCCATATTCCTGGGTCAATTAATATTCCGTTAGATGAAGTTGACGATTATGAATTAACAGGTAAAGCATATATTATTTGTCGATCAGGACGTCGTAGTGCACAAGCTGCAGATATCCTATTTGAAAAAGGTTATGATGTTGTTGATGTATATGGCGGAATGCTTAGCTGGCAAGGTTCAACAGTTACAGGTAGTTAAACGTTTTCAGTGATAACATATTTTTATTAAAATCGGGGACGTATTACTTGTGTATACGCCTCTTTTTACATTATAATAAGTCAAATAAACATTTATGTATTAGAAATCAATAATTTTTTGCTTTATTTTGGGTGGGAACTAAGGCGATCTATAACTAGGAGGGTCAAAATGATTGAGTTAAGTGGGACTTTCAACAAATTAAATCAGTTGTTGAGCTTGTATGGGAAACAAGATGGACTAATGAACATTAAACAATTGGGGACAATTGATACTTATTATCTAAATGCGATCGAACAGTTGAACAGTCCAACAATTGGACGCGTTTCAAAATTGTTGAATCAATCAACGCCAAATACGAATTACCATTTGAAAAAATTAATCACATTAGGATTAGTGGAAAAAAAGGCTGATATAACAGATAAACGAGTTGTTCACTTATCTGTTACGGATAAGTATAAAGGTCTAACAACTTTTAATAGTGACTTTTGGAATCAATTGGAAAGTAAATTGGAAACGCAAGTTACAGGGCAGGATCTTGCAACGTTCAGACGCGTTTTAAAAGAGACAATTAGTCAGATTGAATCGATGGAATAAGTTAAATAAATAGAAATTATTTAAGAAAATGGCGTACTTAATTAATGAGCATGCAGTATAATTGAATACATCGATACCTAGTAAGAACGATAATTGCATCGTTCTTTTTATTTTCGGTAAAGATGATTTAACGCTTGCGATATAAATTTTAATGAGGTATGATAAGTAAATGGAAACGAACAGATGTTCTACTATTGAGAGGATGGTTACTAACTATGGCTAACAGAAGTATTGCAACCGGAGACGGCAAAAGAAAAGACGGTAAAGAACGCGAAGCAGCACTAGAAAAAGCGTTATCAGCAATTACAAAAGAATTCGGACAAGGTGCCATCATGAAGATGGGGGACAAAGCTGACACGAAGATTGATGTTACTTCAACTGGGATTTTATCATTGGATTACGCATTGGGAGTTGGTGGTTTTCCTAAAGGCCGTATTGTTGAAATATACGGACCAGAAAGTTCTGGTAAAACAACAATTGCACTTCATGCAACAGCAGAAGTCCAAAAAAATGGTGGTACAGTTGCTTATATCGATGCTGAAAATGCCATGGATCCCGCATATGCAACAGCATTAGGTGTTGATATTGATGGATTACTATTATCACAGCCAGATACTGGTGAACAAGGATTAGAAATTGCAGATGCTTTGGTATCCAGTGGTGCCGTTGATCTTGTCGTTATCGATTCAGTTGCAGCTTTAGTTCCTCGTGCAGAAATTGAAGGCGAAATGGGTGACGCTCATGTTGGGTTACAAGCTCGTATGATGTCACAAGCTCTCCGTAAATTGGCTGGTTCAATCAACAAAACAAGAACAACTGTTATTTTTATTAATCAATTACGTGAAAAAGTTGGTGTCATGTTCGGTAGCCCTGAAACAACACCAGGTGGCCGTGCCTTAAAATTCTACGCAACAATTCGCTTAGATGTTCGTCGCCGTGGACAAATTAAAGATGGTACGGATGTCATTGGTAATGAAACAACTATTAAAGTTGTTAAAAACAAGGTAGCACCACCATTTAAGATTGCTGAATTAAATATGATGTACGGGTCAGGTATCTCAGCTACTGCTGATATCTTAGATCTTGCTGTTGAAAATGGTATTGCTGAAAAAGCTGGGTCATGGTTCTCATACCATGGCGAACGTTTAGGTCAAGGTAAACCAAATGTCGTTAATATTTTGGAACAAAAACCTGATATGTTACATGATATGGACCAAGAAGTTCGTGCAAAATTATTTGCACCCGATGAAGAACCTGCTAAAGAAGTTAAGGAAGAATCAGCAGCACCAAAGAAAACAACTAAAAAAGTTAAAAAAGCTGACGATGCTCCAGTGTTAGATTCAAAAATCGAAACATTAGATTTACCAGAAGCTTAATAAAAAAAATAGTAAAGTGAACCTCCAGTATTGGACCAATCCAATACTGGAGGTTTTTTTATAATTAATCAAACAAAAAAGGTAGAAGAAGTATAGTAAGTAGAAGTTATCTACTTATATACTTCTTCTACCTTCTCCATTAGTCATTTGGCTTAATGATATTGCATGAATATCATTAATTTTAACGGTGATATGATTGATAATTATATTATCTTCATACCAGCCATTAATGAGTCCCTGTATAGGTTCTAAAAGTGTATCATCCAAATTTTTATTAGTGAGATCAACAGTGACAGGGGTGGATTTAATGATTGCCAAATTGATTACTTCTGCAATTTTAGTATCATTCATCTTAATGTCATGTGTTAATTTCTGTTTTCGTGTCTCTTCGTTTAATTTTTTTGTTCGAGCCGATGTATGGTCGCTTAAATAGAATCCTTGCCATTTCATCATACCGCGATCGTGATAATCATATTTTAAAAATTGATTTATCAAATTTGCATCAACATCAGTTGTTTTACTCATAGGTATTACCCCCAGCATGGCCACCGACTAACCCAGCGCGATAAATAGCTGTTGCACCTTCAGACTTACTGGAAAGTTTTACGATCGATTTAAAACCATATTTTTTTCGTATGATGTCAATGGTATTGTCCAAGTTGTGATTCTTTTGTTCCGTATTATTAGTGTCAAACATGTCTAATTGTTGACTATTATCGTCAACTAATTTGCCACACGAAATACTAATATGTCTTAGAGCTTCATGACGCCATTTTTTTCGAAATAGGTCGATGGCATATTTTGTGATTTGGGCATTACTATTTGTTGAATCAATTTTTAATGAACTACCAAAGCCTGAATATCTTTTTCCAGAATCTGTCGTTTCGGCTAAAGAAAATCCAATGCCTAAATTAATGACAGTAGCCACTTTGTGATGAGAACGTAATCGTGCTGCTACTTGTTCTGCAATTTCACGAATAACGACTTCAATTTCAGATTGGATAACATAGTCTTTTGGTAAGACTTGGCTATTACCATAGGATTTTTCCTTGGGGGTATATTTATCATGAATGATTGAACGATCAATTCCCCAAGAAAACGCAAATAATTGGCTACCAATTACGCCAAATTTGTTTTTTAATTCATATGGGTTGAAGTGAGCTAAATCGTTCATTGAATTGATATGATTTTTTTGTAATTTTTCGGCAGTTTTAGATCCAATTGACCAGATATCGTCAAGTTGTGTTATTGGCCATAACTTATCGGGGACGTCTTCATAATGCCATTCAGCAATTAAACTATGGTTATGTTTTGCTTCAATATCCAGAGCTAATTTAGCAAGAAGTGGATTATCACCAATACCAACGGTTGTATAAATTCCTGTTTCCCCTTTGACCGCAAGTTGAATTTTACGAGCAACTTCATAGGGACTATTTCCGAAAAGTTTCCAACTAGTCGTCATATCAATAATTGACTCATCGATAGAGTATGGGTGAATATCGTCATTTGAGGCAAATTGTTGAAATAGCTTATTGATTTTTAAGTTCTCTTCTATGTAAAGATTCATTCTGGGTTGGGCAACAACTAAACGTTTATCATGAATTGGAACATCAGTAGCTCGTGATACGTTTGTGATACCAAATATTTTCTTAGCCATAGGGCTAGCAGCTAGTACTAACCCGCTACCTGTATTCTTTGCTGTAGACATAACAACGAGAATAGAGCGTAATGGATTAAGACCGCGTGCAACTGATTCGACAGAAGCATAGAAAGATTTTGAATCAATCATAAAGATGACTTTTCTAGGTTCGTTACTATAATTGTACATTCGAGGAAACCTCCTTAACATATATCCAATTATACGAACATACGTTTCTTTAGTCAATGATATTTAGTCAAGCGGTGCTATAAATAATAAAAAGAATAACTTATACCTTTATATTTAAGGTATAAGTTATTCTCTTATTAGATAGAAGGATCAATTAAAACGTCAATTAATTTTGCTTGTGTAGGCGTTAAAATATGACTTGTACGATAAACGAGTGACATTAAAAATTTAGGTTGATCTAATTCCGATAAGGGGAGTGAGACTAAATCATCTGCAGCATCCAATGCTAGTTCTGTTAAAAAACCAATACCAACATTTTCGGTAACCATTTTTTTAATAATCTGACTGTCACTTGTTGTATAGATAATCTTTGGTTTGAAATGATTTTTTGTTGTTAACTCTTTAAAAGCGATTGGATGAACAAAACCCTCATTTTGCATAATAAATTTTTCATTTCGAAGTTCAGAAAATTTAACGGATTCTCTTGAAGCAAGTGGATGATGTTTGCTAACGATAATCTTGAAGTGTTTAGATGCAAAATTTCTGGCAATTAAGCGGTCATCTTCTATTGGTTTAACGGAACCTAATAAAGCCATATCTAATGATCCGTTTATTAACTGAAGAAGTAGGGCTTGGGAACCGTTCTCAACTGTATCTAGATGATTAATCAGACCTGAATTAAATAAATTGCTGACAATTTGCGGAAAATAGTACGTTCCTATAATAGGTGGTAATCCAAATCGAACGTGCTCATTTTTAAGTTGGTTAATTTCTTGGTTAGCAATTGTTAATTCTTTGAGAATAATATTAACATGTTCAGCGAATTGTTCACCACTTGGTGTAAAAGAAACTTGATGATGTGATTGATCACGAATAATCAGATTTGTGTCTAATTCAGTTTCTAAGCGTTTCATTGCAGTTGTGATTGTTGGTTGACTAACTGAAAAAAAATGAGCAACTTTTGAAAAATTTCTCAAATTAATTATTTGTTGATAATATTCTAAATCTCGAATGTTCATTATAATCTCCTCTAAATCAACGTTTATAATCCTCATATAAATAATATTTATAGTATAACACATGTTTGACTATAATTTTTAAAGGGGTGTATTCTTGCTCTTGTAAGTTAAAGAGAAAATAAAATATAAAAAAATAATGGAGGAATTAATGATGACAAAAGCACAAGATATGTTAAATAACCCATTTGTAAATAAAGGTACAGCATTTACAATGGAAGAACGTCGTGAATTAGGACTTATTGGTATGTTACCAGCTAAAGTTCAAACAATTGAAGAACAAGCAACACAAAACTACGCACAATATTTAAGTAAAGAAACTGGTCTTGAAAAACGCCATTTCTTAATGGAATTATTCAATGAAAACCGTACACTATTTTTCTACTTAATGGGACAACATGTGGCTGAATTTATGCCAGTTGTTTATGATCCAGTTGTTGCTGATTCAATCGAAGAATACAACGAAATTTATGTAAATCCACAAAACGCTGCATTCTTATCAATTGATCATCCAGAAGATATCGAAGCAACATTAAAAAATGCTGCTGCAGGACGTGACATTCGTTTAGTCGTTGTGACAGATGCTGAAGGTATTTTAGGTATGGGCGATTGGGGTGTCAACGGTGTTGATATCGCAATTGGTAAATTAATGGTTTATACAGCTGCTGCTGGAATTGATCCTTCACAAGTTTTACCAGTTTCTATTGATGCTGGAACAAATAATGAAACATTATTGAATGATCCATTATACCTTGGTAACAAACATGAACGTGTAACTGGTGACAAATACTATGACTTCGTTGATGGCTTTGTCCAAAGTACAAAGAACTTGTTCCCAGAATTGTTATTACATTGGGAAGATTTTGGCCGTTCAAATGCTGCTAATATTCTTGAAAAATATCAAAACGAAATCACAACATTTAATGATGATATCCAAGGTACAGGGATTGTTGTTTTAGCTGGTATCTTAGGTGCTCTAAGTATCACTAAAGGTTCAATTGTTGACCAAACAGTTATTACTTATGGTGCTGGTACTGCTGGTGTCGGAATTGCTAACCAAATTATGGACGAAATGAAACGCGCTGGTGTTTCAGAAGAAGATGCTCGCAAACGTTTCTTCTTAGTTGATAAACAAGGATTGTTATTTGATGATACAGAAGACTTAACACCTGGCCAAAAAGAATTTACGCATAAACGTTCAGAATTTGCTAATGCTGATGAATTAACTTCTTTAGAAGCTGTTGTTAAAGCTGTTCAACCAACTGTTATGATTGGTACATCTACACAACCTGGTACATTTACAAAAGAAATTGTTCAAGACATGGCTTCACATGTTGAACGTCCAATCATCTTCCCATTATCAAACCCTACAAAATTAGCAGAAGCTAAGGCTGAAGATTTGATTGCATGGACTGATGGTAAAGCTTTAGTTGCTACTGGTATTCCAGCTGATAATGTTGATTACAAAGGTGTTACTTACCAAATTGGTCAAGCAAACAACGCACTTATGTACCCAGGTCTTGGATTTGGGATTATCGCTTCAACATCTTCAAGAGTTAATGGCGAAATCTTATCACAAGCTAGTCATGCTTTAGGTGGAATCGTTGATACTACAGCCGTTGGTGCTGCCGTATTACCACCAGTAACACATTTAGCAGAATTCTCACAAACAATTGCTGAAGTAGTTGCCCAAAGTGTTGTTGACCAAAAATTAAACAAAGAAGCAATTACAGATGTTAAAAAGGCTGTCTCAGATATGAAATGGACACCTAAATACTAAAAAAAGCGTAGAGAGAAGGACAATTAATTATGGTATTTTTCCAATCAATTCAAAGTGTTCTAGTTGTTGTTTTGATGATGGTACTTGGATACATTTTACAAGTTAAAGGTTGGTTCGCTGATTCATTTGGTGGCAATATCTCATCATTAATTACAAAAATTGCTTTACCAGCTTCAATTTTCGTTTCTGTTTTAAAATATTTAAAACGTGATCAATTAGCTGCATTGTCAGGTAGTTTACTCTACCCAGCAATTGCTGTTATTATCGGTTACTTAATTGCATGGGCACTTGTTCATATCTTGAACATCAAACCTGGTCGTCGTGGTATCTTCATGAATGCCGTTGTTAATGCAAATACAATTTTCATTGGTTTACCTTTAAATATTGCGTTGTTTGGCGATAAGAGTATCTCATATTTCCTTGTTTACTATATTATTAATACAGTTTCAACATGGGCATTTGGTGTTTTCTTAATTTCAAATGATGATCCAACAAAAGACAAATCAGATAAAACGAAAAAGAAAATTAACTGGGCTAAAGTAATCCCAATGCCACTTGTTGGGTTCATCGTTGCATTAATCTTCTTGGTTCTTGCAATTCCAGTTCCTGATTTTATTAGCCAAACATTAGGTTATGTTGGTGGATTAGTTACACCATTATCATTAATCTATATTGGTATTGTGTTAGCTAAAGCCGGTTTGAAGAGTATCAGATTTGATCGTGATACAGTCGTTGCATTACTTGGACGTTTTATTTTATCACCAATCATTTTAATCGCTGTTATTCTTTTAGGTACACATTTAACTGGTGCAGATTTAGCACCATTATTACAAAAAACTTTGATTGTTCAATCAGCTACACCAATGTTAGCCGTATTACCAATCTTAGCTAATGAAGCACATGGAGACGTTAAATACGCAACAAACATTGTTACAACAAGTACAATCTTGTTCATCATTGTTGTTCCTGTTTTAACGACCCTTATCTCATTCATGTAATATAAAATTTATTTAAAATAGAACGTCACTGATTACCTCTATAATTAGTGACGTTCTATTTTTTTGCATATTAAATGGTAACAATCGTTAAATCGGTTATAATAAGGGAACGGAAGTGAAATGATTAAATTTGTAGGAGTAAGTAGATGAAAACTAATAATAAAACATATCATATGAGTATTTTGGCGTTATTTATTTCAATCATTATTGTTCAAAATTTTGTGCCATTATTTGGTTACATCCCTGTTGGCCCCTTAAGCATCACAACCATTCATATCACGGTGATTGTTGCTGCTTTAGTGTTTGGCTGGAAAGATGGTGCATTTATCGGTGGTGTCTGGGGATTAATCACATTTATCAGGGCGTTTGTGTCGCCAACTAGTCCACTTGCACCCATTGTTTTTACAAATCCACTTATAGCAATTGTGCCAAGAATTTTAATTGGAATTGTGACAGCAGTCATTTTTTACTTTTTATATAAATGGTGGAAAAACAAAACGTTAGCCATGATTATTGCCTCTGTTTTTGGTTCATTGGTTAATACGGTTTTAGTTTTAGGCCTTATCTATCTTTTATATCATGGGCAAGCAGCTAATTTTTATAAAGTTGATATGGCACAATTATTACCATATATTATGGGACTAGTTGTCACAAACGGTATTCCAGAGATGATTTTAGCAGGGATTGTTGCGCCATTGATAGCAAGACCTTTACAAAAAATAGTTCGGAAAAGTTAGAGAACAAAATACACGATGCTAATAGGTAAAAATAAAAAAGTTATTAACAACGAATGATATTTCGCTGTTAATAACTTTTTTTAGTTGAATTTAGAAATAATTTTAGAATCTAATGTTCCATTTTCTAGTGCAATTAATGCGTCGATTATAGGCATATGATGAATTTCAGTATCATCTGCTAGCAGACTACTAGGAATAAAAAAGGTTGTTGAATAGTGATCACCTGCTAGATAATCACCATCAATTGTCTGACCTAAGATACAAACGTCATCCCAGTTCAAAGAGATAGTATCAGGTGTTTTCAAGAAGTTCATTGTTTCTAAAAATTGTGTTTGAAGTGAGCTGCCAGGAAATTGTAAATAGCCATCATTTGTCTGACGGATATTTGAATTAAGTAATAATTGTTGTAGCGTTTGTGGTGCTGAATCTATCAGTTGACTTTTTAATTCTGTGAACATGAATAACACACTCCTTTGAATTAACGTTTATTCAAAATAGTAACATTAAATTTAATATTGCCCCAAGAAGTTGTACTTTTACCTTGCATTTGAATTGCTTTAGGGAAAAGTGACTTACCAGAAAAAATTGGTGTTACCTGATAACGGACATGATCTCCTTTATCAACTGCTGCACGAACTGCGTTTTCATACTTGGTCATGTAGGGTGTGTTAACAGGGTTTTGATATAATGTTGCTAAATTTTCTTTTTTATCACCACTACCACCAAGTTGTCGACCGATTAAATGTCCACGGGAATGAAAATAAGGTGACAGCCCTGACACAAAACCAGTTGGTCGAATTGAAGAATCTGCTGATGACCCTCTAGATTCTAAAGCTTTAACTAAAAGAGCATTGGCCTGAGTAGCACGGCCAAGAGAGTCAAGAGCGCCGTATTTTATCCAACCATTGGCATTATCTGCAAGATCACTTTTTGAAAAGGTTGGCGCACCATTATCCACAATTCCATTAATGGCCTTGCTACTATTAATAGAACTAGTATTTGCTGTTCCTGTCCCATTTTTAACATTGACTGAAGTTGAATTGCCATTTGTTTGTAGCAAATCTTTTACAGTACTAGGTAATTTTCCGCTGAAAAGGGAGACAACTAAAATGACAGCAAGTCCAATTAGATAATTACGTGTTCGATTCTGAATATAACGTTTCTTTCGTTTCATAAAATTAACTCCAACTCTTTTTCTTTTAGTGTAGCATGGAATTAAAAAAAGTTATCAACAATTTCTAGTGATAACTTTTCAGATGAAGCTTATTTTTCAAAAGGATATTTAAAGCCCCATTGTTCACGAGCTTGTGTCATTATTGACATAACATCTGTTGTTTTTTCTAAGAATGGTTTAGGATTTAAATTACCCAAAACCATATCTTGAACATCTTTAATTTCATAATTCATGGCTTGTTTTGTATGGCCGGCAGTGATTTCTGTAGCTGTTCCATCAGATAATACAAGAGCAGCTTTATTAGCTCGAGGATAATCGTAAACAGTAAAGTAACCACCTTCATAAGCAATAATACCCATTTTAGGCATTTTAGCTCTGAATGTTAAGGCAACAGTTGCGAGTTCATTATTGGCATTTTGTAAACTAATCGTTTCAGATTCGTCAACACCTGATTCGAATAAATTCATTGCTGAACCTGTGATTTCTGGTGTGGCTGTCATGAATTGACGGACAAAGGCTAATGCATAAACACCGATATCTAATAATGCGCCACCAGCTAAATCAGGATTGAAGAAACGATTTGTTGGATCAGGATCTTTAAAACTACCAAATGAGGCTTGGACCATTTTTAGTTTGCCTAATTTTTTTTCTTCAGCTACTTCAATAATTTTTTTATAAAGTGGCATATGATAAATAGTCATTGCTTCTTGTAAAATCAAGCCTTTTTCTTCAGCTAAATCAGTTGCTTGTTTAAGTTCATCACTAGTCATGGTGATTGCTTTTTCACTTAAGACGTGCTTGCCAGCTTTAAGTGCAGCCAAGATTGTGTCGATATGGTAGTTGTGAGGTGTCGCAATGTAAACGATGTCAATTTCATCATCAGCTAATAAGTCTTCATAGTTACCATAGGCATGTGGAATATTAAATTCGTTAGCAAAAGTTTGCGCTTTTTCTAAGTTTCTTGAGCCAGCGGCATAGATTTCACCAAATGGTTGATCAAAGTAAGTTGTAAAGCTGTGAGCGATGTTACCAAGTCCAATAATTCCCCAATTTAAATTTTTTGTCATTATGTTCTCCTGTCTCATTTAAGATAGCTCAAGCTTAACAGAAATTTAATAAAAAGAGAAAAAATACGATGGTAATAGATATAGAATTAGGGTAAAATAAGTGAAACAATTAAATGTATAGGGACGGGTGTACTAATGAAAAAGAAAAATGGTCGGGGGATTTTTGTAAAGAACGGTAAAATTCAAGTTGCGAATATTGTTGTTTTAATTTTAATTCTTGGTATTATTACAGTCGTTGTTTCAATGAACGTTCATAAAAAGAATGTTGCTCGAGATGAATCTATTGCGACGTCATTATCAACCTCAAAAATTGAAGCAAGTGAATCAGCAAAAAAAGCAGCAGCAGAAGCTAAAAAACAAGCATTTATTAAGAAAGTAGCACCTGAAGCACAAAAAATGCAAAAAAAATATAAAGTCTTTTCTAGTATTACAATTGCACAAGCTATCTTAGAATCTGATTGGGGAACGAGTTCTTTAGCTAAAGACTACAATAACCTATTTGGAATTAAAGGAACGGGCGCACGTGCAAAAGATTTCAAAACTAAAGAACAAGAAAAAGATGGCACATGGAAGACGGTTACGGCTAAATTTATCGTCTTCAAAGATTGGGACGAAGCAATTATGTCTCATTCGAAATTATTAGCTAATGGAAATACATGGAATAAAACACAATTTGCTGACGTTCTTTCTGCAGCAACTTACGAAGATGCAGCAGCAGCTTTAGTAGTTGATGGGTACGCAACAGATAATGATTATAGTACAAAATTAACAGATATCATTAAACAATATCATTTAGATAAATATGATAAATAAACGGGATTAATGTCAAGTATAATAACGATAAATGAGTAGATTCAAATTGAAATTACCCTTATATTATGTTATTCTTAAGTCATTCAAAACCGGAATGTAGCTTTTTTACTTATACCGAAGTGAAAAAGCTATTTTTATACCCAAAAAAATATAAATAGCAAGAGGAGCGTACCCCACGTGAAACTTTTAGAAGACAGAATTATGCAAGATGGTATTGTATTACCAGGAGATGTATTGAAGGTCGATCAATTTTTAAATCACCAAGTTGATCCTGATTTAATGTTAGCAATGGGTGTGGAATTTGCTGAATTATTCAAAAATGAAAAAATTACTAAAATTTTAACAGTTGAATCATCAGGTATTGCCCCAGCAGTATTCGTTGGGTTACAATTTCATGTTCCTGTTGTCTTCGCACGTAAAAATAAGAGCGTTACGATGCAAAATGATTTATATTCTGCTTCTGTTTACTCGTACACAAAGAAAGTTGAAAATACAATTGCCGTTGCCAACAAGTTTTTAGGTGAAAACGATCGTGTTTTAATCATTGATGACTTCTTGGCAAATGGCCAAGCAGCTGAAGGACTCTTCCAAATTTGTGACGAAGCTAAGGCAGAAATTGCTGGAATTGGAATTGTAATTGAAAAATCATTCCAAAAAGGTGCCGAATTAATTCATGAACGTGGCGTACGTTTAGAATCACTTGCTAAAATTTCATCATTTGATGGTGATCAAGTTCATTTTGAAGATTAAATTAACGAAAAGAGCGCAAAATGTGCTCTTTTTTATTTTCTTATAAAATTGTTAAATTATGGTTGTTAAAACTTGATTGCCCCGCGGGATAACAGTATGATTAAGGGTATAAAGCAAAAGTAGAAAGTAGTGAATATATAGTGGAAAAAAAAGTTATCTTTCCTGGAAGTACATTGGGAATAATCGGAGATAGTCCAACGGGTGCAATGTTGGCTATGGCTGCAAGAAATTTAGGGTTTAAAATCGCAGCATACAGTCAAAATGAAGTTAGTGAGACACTTCAATTAGCAGATTATTCTGTTGTAGGTAAGATGAATGATAAGGATAAATTGAAAGAATTCGCTGAACGAACAGATATTGTGACGTATGAATCTGAACACGTTAATTCAGAAGTGATTGAATATATTTCAAAATATACTTATGTGCCACAAAAGTATAATGCATTAGAAATTATGCAAGACCGCTTGTTGGAAAGAGCTTTTTTTGAACAATTAAATATTAATATTCCACCTTTTGAAACAATTGTATCATTAGAAGATGTGTATAATTCTGTACTTTCAATTGGGTATCCCAGCGTTTTAAAACCAATCCAAAAAGGGTTTGGTAAAAGTTACCAGAGTGTTCTCAATACGCAAACTGATATTTCAGATGCGGCGTACTTGGTTGAACGTGGCACCTATATTTTAGAATCATGGATTCCTTATGAACAAGAAATCTCAATGGTTCTTATCAAAAATGGTAAGGAAATTAATTTTTTCCCAGCTGTTGAAAATAAATATCGTGATCATCGATTACACGAATCAATCGTACCAGCTAACTTAGATACAGAAATTTCTGCTGAAATGCATAAAATTGCCATTAAAGTTGCGGAAAATCTAGACTACACTGGCGCATTAGAAATTGGCTACTTTGTAACTAAATCAGGTGCAATTTATGTTAAACGTGTCGTGCCCGCTATGCATCAATCAGGGTATGTTTTTGATAAAGCAACAAACGTTAGCATGTATGAACAGCATTTACGTGCCATTTGTGGATTGCCACTATCAAAAGTGAAATTCCTTGCACCAACTGTTATGGTGTCATTAAAAGAAGAAGAACGTGCCGATTTAAAGACACAGTGGGTTCTTAAAAATAATTGGTATTACCATTTTTATCGTTACCCTGAAAATCATAAATTAGATCGTGCTGGGCATATTTTGGTTCAGTCAGATTCAGTTCGTGAAGCATTGAATCAAATTGAAGATACAGGCATTTGGGATAAAAAAGAAACAACAAATTAAATGAAATTAGAAGGATGAATCGTTTTGAATCGGTTCGTCTTTTTTTATGAACAAGTTGAGACATATATTCATAAAAATTAAAGAAGTTAAGGCGTTTTTTTGCTATAATAAATAATGACTGATTTATAGAGAGGATTGATTAATTTGACTACTGAAAGCTTATTGAACGGAATGAATAACAAACAAAAAGAAGCTGTCCTAAAAACAGAGGGACCACTCTTAATTATGGCTGGAGCTGGAAGTGGTAAAACGCGAGTATTAACGCATCGCGTTGCTTACTTAATTGAAGAAAAAGGTATCAATCCATGGAACGTATTAGCAATCACATTTACAAATAAAGCATCAAAAGAGATGCGCGAACGTGTTAATAAATTACTTAACAAAGGGGCAGAAGATGTTTGGGTTTCAACATTCCATGCACTTTGTGTTCGTATTTTGCGACGTGATATTGACCAAATTGGTTATAATCGTGCATTTACAATTGCCGACCCAGGTGAACAAAAGACTTTAGTAAAACGTATTTTAAAAGAACAAAATATTGATCCACAAAAATTTGACCCAAGAACCGTTTTAGGAGCAATTTCAAATGCAAAAAATGATTTATTAACAGAAAAAGAATACGCAGAACGTGCTGCAAGTATGTTCGAACAAATGGTAGCTAAAGTTTATACGGCATATCAAAAAGAGTTACGCTCAAATCAAGCAGTTGATTTCGATGATTTAATTATGTTAACTATCCGTTTATTTAAAGAAAAGCCTGAAACATTGGCTTTTTATCAAAATAAATTTCAATATATCCATGTGGATGAATATCAGGATACTAATGAAGCACAATATACCTTAGTAAACATGTTAGCTGAACGTTTCAAAAATCTCTGCGTCGTCGGGGATGCTGACCAAAGTATTTACGGTTGGCGTGGGGCAAACATGGATAACATTATGAATTTTGAAAAAGATTATCCTGATGCTGATGTTGTTAAGTTGGAACAAAACTATCGTTCAACGAAAACAATTCTGAATGCTGCCAATGCAGTTATTGATAATAATACGAACCGCAGTGATAAGAGTCTTTGGACTGATAATAAAGATGGTGAGAAAATTTCTTACTACCGTGGCCAAAGTGAAAATGATGAATCACATTATGTGGTTGAAAAAATTCAAGAACAAATTAAAGATAATCACTTAAATTACGGTGATTTCGCCATTTTATATCGAACGAATGCACAGTCTCGTGTGATTGAAGAGACATTCTTAAAATCAAGCGTTCCTTACAAAATGGTTGGTGGACACAAATTCTACGAGCGATTGGAAATTCGAGATATCTTAGGCTACATTCGTTTAATTGCTAATGATCAAGATTCAATGAGTTTTGATCGTATTGTAAATGTCCCAAAACGCGGTATCGGTGCAAGTAGTGTGGACAAATTACGTGAATTTTCAGATATGAATAATTGGACAATGCTTGAAGGTGCTGAAAACTCAGCGCTTGCTAATATTTCTGGTAAAGCTGAAAAATCATTACAAGAATTTGCCACAATGATTCGTGGATTACAAAAAATGCGTGAGTTCTTGAATGTGACCGAGTTAACAAAAGAAATTTTAAAACAATCAGGTTATGAAGCTAATTTGAAAAAGACGAAAACGATTGAAAATGAAACGCGACTTGAAAACGTTGAAGAATTCTTGTCTGTAACTCAGCAATTTGATGATCGTTGGGAAGCTGAAGAAGATGATAGTGACCGTTATGTTGATTTCTTAGCTGATTTAGCACTAGTTTCTGCACAAGATGATATTGAAGAAGAACCTGAAGAAGTCACATTGATGACATTACATGCCGCTAAAGGACTTGAATTTCCAGTTATCTTTTTAATGGGATTGGAAGAAGGCATATTCCCTCTTTCTCGTGCCATGTTAGAAGATGATCAACTTGAGGAAGAACGTCGTTTAGCATATGTCGGAATTACTCGTGCTGAACGCAAATTATATTTAACAAATGCTTTTTCAAGAATGTTGTATGGTCGTCGTCAAAGTAATCAAGCTTCACGTTTCATTGGTGAAATAGATGAGTCATTACTTGAATTAGATAATCAAACGGCAGCACCATCTCGTAATTCATCGTATTCCAATCAACGTGCGACGGCGACAACATACCGTCGACCTGCTAAAACCGTTGAACGTGATAATGGTACAGGTGCTGATGCAGTTGTTTGGCGTATTGGTGAAAAAGTGGAACATAAAGCTTGGGGTACTGGGACAATCGTTAAAGTTTCAGGATCAGGTTCGGATGCTGAACTTGATATTGCTTTCAAAGAACAAGGGATTAAGCGTCTGTTGACAGCTTTTGCACCAATTACAAAAAAAGTGGACTAAATAAAAGGAGGGTTCAAGTTTGTCAAATCAAGCCATAACATTGGAAGAAGCAACTAATAGAGTGAATCAATTAAAAACTGACTTAATCAAATGGACGCGTCAATATTATGTCCTTGATCAGCCAACAGTTGAAGATCATGTTTATGATGAACACTACCTACAACTAGTAGAACTTGAAAAAGCCTTTCCTAATTTAGTGACACCTAATTCACCAACGCAACGTGTTGGTGGCCAGGTACTGCCTGGTTTTGAAAAAGTTTCGCATGAAGTACCAATGCTTTCATTGGGGGATGTCTTTTCCATTGAAGAACTATCGGAATTTGATCAACGATTACAAAAATCAGTTGATGCTGAGGTAAGTTACAATACTGAACTCAAAATTGATGGATTGGCCATTTCGTTAACATATGAAAATGGTGTATTCGTTAAAGGATCAACTCGTGGAGATGGCACAATTGGTGAAAATATTACTGAAAATCTTAAAACAGTCAAATCAATTCCACTAACATTGACGGAACCCATTTCAATTGAAGTTCGTGGAGAATGTTACATGCCAACAAAGGCGTTTGTTGCGTTGAATAAACGTCGCGAGGAAGCTGGAGAAACGGTATTTGCTAATCCTAGGAATGCAGCAGCAGGTAGTTTACGACAATTAAATACAGCTGAAACGGCTCAACGACAATTGAGTACATTTATCTATTATATAGTTGATCCGGATGTCAAAACTCAAAGTGATGCGTTAAAACGCTTGTCTAAACTTGGATTTAGAACAAATACTGAATCACGTGTTACGAGTGATATGACAGAAATTTCGGCATACATTAATGAATATCAAGCAAAACGTCATGATTTATCTTACGATATCGATGGTATTGTTATTAAAGCAAATTTATTCACGATTCATGATGAAGTTGGTAATACGGTTAAAGTTCCAAAATGGGCAATTGCCTATAAATTCCCGCCAGACGAGCAAGAAACTAAAGTTCTAGATATTGAATGGACGATTGGTCGAACAGGTGTCGTAACACCAACTGCAATCATGAATCCTGTGCAGTTAGCGGGAACAACAGTTTCTCGGGCATCATTGCATAATGGGGATTTACTGAAACAAAAAGATATTAGAATTAACGATACGGTTAAGTTGCATAAGGCTGGGGATATTATTCCAGAAATTTCTGAAGTTGTCTTAGATAAACGACCAGAAGACAGTGTTGTGTATAGTTTGCCAACGAACTGCCCAGTTTGTGGAGCAATATTAGTTCATCTGGATGAAGAAGTTGCATTACGTTGTATCAATCCAAAATGTCCCGCACTCATTAAAGAGAGTCTGGCACATTTTGCTTCTAGAAATGCGATGAATATTGATGGACTAGGGCCTAAAATTGTTGAACAATTATTTGAAAATAAGTTAATTAGTGATGTTGCAGGATTGTATCAGTTAACTGCCGATCAACTGTTAACGCTAGATAATTTCAAAGAAAAATCGGTTAATAAATTATTAAATGCAATTGATATTAGCCGACAAAATTCAGTGGAACGCTTATTATTTGGACTAGGAATTCGGCATGTTGGAGCTAAGGCTGCTCGATTGGTTTCAGCCGAATTTAAAGATATTCATCAATTAATGACAGCAATTTCCGAAGATATTCTCGTCATTGATTCAATCGGACAGGTGATTGCGGATAGTCTTGTGACTTATTTTGCCAATGACCAAGTTCGTGAATTGATTGATGAACTGGATAATGCGCAAGTTAACTTAACCTTTTTAGGCAAAACAACTGCTGAAATTGCAGAATTAGCTGAAGGTAGTCCCGTGATGGATAAGAAAGTTGTCCTAACGGGAACACTTGATCAGTTGAAACGAAGCGATGCTAAAAAATGGCTTGAAGCAAATGGTGCTTCTGTTGTTGGTAGTGTTTCGAAAAAAACAGACCTATTAATTGCCGGGCATGATGCTGGAAGTAAGTTAACAAAAGCGAAGCAACTAGAAATTGAAATTTGGGATGAACAACAATTTATCTCAGTTATGGAAGGAGTGTCATATGAAAAAAATTAAGATTGGACTTATGTTAAGTTTCTCGTTAATTTTCTTAGCAGCCTGTGGCAATGTTGCCTCATCAGGCTCGTCGGGAACCTCTAAAAATACATCAAGTTCTGGTTACCAGACAACTGGCCAAACAAGTGATAGTAACTATGAAGGTGTCATTAAAGATGGTAAATATTTAACAAGTAAATCAAGAGGTGTGGCACTCACACAAAATGACAATGTCTTGAATTTAAAAAGTTTTGAATCTGGTCTGTTAGATTTATCTAAAGATCAATTTGCTACTGACAGTTATATTTTCCAAGAAGGACAATATTTAACAAAAACGACTGTTCAAAGCTGGTTAGGACGTGAATCAAGTGCTAATAAAGACGGATTAAACCCTAAGAGTAATGGTAAAACGGGTGAAACAGACCGTAATCCCATGTATGTACAGCAAGTTGAAGAACAAGATTTTATGACAAAAAAAGGCAGCAAATTATCACTCTCGGGTATCTCGGTAGGTATCGGAATGAACTCAGTTGATTATTATCAAAAAGAAGAATATGGGGCTGAATATAAAACCGTTATTTCTGATGCAACAATGAGAGAAAAGGGTAAAGAAGCTGCTAACAAAGTGGTTGCTCGTCTTCGTAAAACCAAAGGAATTAGTGATAGCGTTCCAATCATGGTGGCAATGTACAAGCAAGCACCAAACGATAGTTTAGTTGGCGGTAGTTTCTACGCCTACGCTGTGAATAAGAATGGTAAAACGACGATTGATAATTGGGATGATGTTTCAATTAAGAGTTATACGTTCCCAACGACATCGACGGCCACATCACCTAATACAAATGATGAAACGACATTTACGAATTTTAAAACTGAAGTTCAAAGTTTCTTTCCTAATTTAGCAGGTGTAACAGCACAGGTACAATATAAAAACAAAGCAATTACAGGGATGCACATCAATATTACAACTCAATTTTATAGTGAAACAGAGATTATTAGTTTCACTCAATATTTATCAACAACGGCCGTGAAATATTTAGCATCAGGGATTCCAATTGACATTACTATCAAAGGTAGTGATGGGACAATGCAAAGTTTCCTTGCCAAAACAGCTAAAGAAAGCACATACTATACGCATGTATTTACCAGTTATTAAAAAGAAATTAATTTGAATTTTGAAGGGATGGTTTTGAATGTCAATTAGTAAAGAAGAAGTCAAACATGTCTCAGAGTTAGCTAAACTAGAACTCAGTGATACAGATTTAGAACTATTTACCAGTCAATTAGATGATATTATCGGAATGGCTGAACAATTATCAGAAGTAGATACAACAGGCGTTCCAGTAACGACACATATTACAGATGTTCTCAATGTGATGCGTGAAGATGTCGCAGAAGAAGGAACAGATCGAGACTTACTCTTTAAAAATGCACCGGATAGTGAAAATGGCCTTATTAAAGTGCCAGCAATTATTGATGAAAGTGAGGAAGCTTAAGCATGGATTATTTCAAACAAGATTTATCAAGTTTACATGACGCATTAGTTAATAAAGAAATGAGTTCTGAAGAATTAACGAAGGCAACCTTTGCTGAAATTAAAGCACGTGATTCAAAGATTTCTGCTTTCCTCGCAATGAACGAAGAAATGGCACTTAGCCAAGCTAAGGCTGTTGATGCTGCTGGTATCGATGCAAATAATGTCTTAGCCGGGATACCAATGGCTGTTAAAGATAATATTGTGACAAAGGATTTAACAACAACTGCTGCAAGCAAAATGTTAGAAAATTTCAATCCAATATATGATGCAACAGTGATTGAAAAAATGCGCCAAGCACAAATGGTGACAATTGGTAAAACAAACATGGATGAATTTGCTATGGGTGGTTCTACTGAAACGTCAGCTTTTAAAACAACAAAAAACCCTTGGAATACAACGAAGGTTCCCGGTGGCTCATCAGGTGGTTCAGCTGCTGCAGTTGCTTCAGGTGAAGTTATTGCTGCTTTAGGCTCAGATACTGGTGGTTCTATCCGTCAACCTGCTTCATTTAATGGTGTCGTAGGAACAAAACCAACTTATGGTCGTGTATCACGTTATGGTTTAATTGCATTTGCATCAAGTTTGGACCAAATTGGACCATTCACACGTGGCGTTAAAGATAACGCTGCTGTTTTAAATGCAATCAGTGGTAACGATGTTCATGATTCAACGAGTTCAGCGCAAGCTGTTCCTGATTTTACTGCTGGATTAACTGGCGATATTAAAGGAATGAAGATTGCTTTACCTAAAGAGTATTTAGGTGAGGGTGTTGATGCTGGTGTTAAAGAAGCCATTCAAAAAGCAGTTAAGACGTTTGAAGAACTTGGCGCAACAGTTGACGAAGTTAGTTTACCAAACAGTAAATATGGTGTGCCCGTTTACTATATTCTAGCTTCTTCTGAGGCATCATCTAATTTACAACGTTTTGATGGTATTCGTTATGGATTCCGTGCACAAGACGTTAAGAGTTTGGAAGATGTTTATGTACGTTCTCGTTCAGAAGGTTTTGGGGATGAAGTTAAACGTCGGATTATGTTAGGAACATTCTCATTATCTGCTGGAACTTATGACGCTTTCTTCAAGAAAGCAGCTCAAGTTCGGACTTTAATCTGCAATGATTTCCGTAATGTATTCAATGATTATGATTTGATTATTGGGCCTACTGCACCTAATACAGCATTTAATATTGGTGATAAAATTGAAGACCCAATTACAATGTATATGAATGATATTTTAACGATTCCAGTTAACTTGGCTGGACTACCCGGCATGTCAGTTCCTGCTGGATTCTCAAATGGCTTACCAGTTGGATTACAATTAATTGCGAAATCATTCGATGAAGCAACAATGTATCGTGCTGGTTACGCATTTGAACAAGCAACTGATTTCCATAAAGAAGTCCCTACGTTAGGAGGCCAAAACTAATGAATTTTGAAACAACAATTGGACTTGAAGTTCATATTGAAATGAAAACTAACTCTAAGGCATTCTCACCTTCAAAAGTTGATTTTGGGGCAGAACCTAATACGAATACCAACGTTATTGACTGGGGTTATCCAGGTGTTTTACCAACTGCCAATAAAGGGGCAATTGAATACGGAATGCGTGCTGCCTTAGCTTTAAATTGTGAAATCACAAAGGATAACCATTTTGACCGAAAAAATTACTTTTATCCTGATAATCCAAAAGCTTACCAGATCACACAATCAGAAGAACCTATTGGTCGTAACGGCTTCTTAGAAATTGAAGTTAATGGCGAAACGAAAAAAATCGGAATTGAAGAAATGCACGTTGAAGAAGATGCGGGTAAAAATACGCATAATCCTAACGGCTATTCTTATGTCGATTTAAACCGTCAAGGAACACCTTTGATTGAAATTGTTTCACGTCCTGATATCAAAACACCTGAAGAAGCTTACACATATCTTGAAAAATTACGTCAAGTTATTCAATTTACCGGTGTTTCTGATGTGAAGATGGAAGAAGGATCAATGCGAATTGATGTTAATATTTCAATTAACCCAATTGGCCAACCCGGTTATGGGACAAAAACTGAAATGAAAAATTTAAATTCATTTGAAAATGTGCGTAAAGGACTTGAATTTGAAGAAAAACGTCAAATAAATGTCTTGATGTCTGGTGGTATTGTTCAACAAGAAACACGCCGTTTTGATGCACCAACTGGTACAACTATTTTGATGCGTGTCAAAGAAGGGGCTAGCGATTATCGTTATTTCCCAGAACCAGATATTCCACCAATTCATATTAGTGATGACTGGATTCAAGAAGTTAGAGAATCAATTCCCGAAATGCCTGACAAACGACGGACACGCTATGCAAGTGAATTAGGCTTGCCTGAATATGATGCTGAAGTCTTAACACAAACAAAAGAAATGTCAGATTTCTTTGAAGACACAATTAAGTTAGATGCAGATCCTAAGTTAGCTGCTAACTGGTTAATGGGTGAAGTTAATGCGTTCATGAATACAAATAAATTAAACTTACAAGATACTAAATTAACACCAGCAAATCTTGCTGGAATGATTAATTTAATTACTGATGAAACAATTTCAAGTAAGATTGCTAAAAAAGTTTTCCAAGAAATTATTAAAAATGGTAGCGAACCTAAAGCTTGGGTTGAGTCTAAGGGACTTGTTCAATTATCTGACCCAGCTAAGTTACAACCCATTATTGATGGTATTTTAGATAACAATGAACAATCAATTGAAGATTTCAAAAATGGTAAAGATCGTGCTGTTGGATTCTTAATCGGACAAATCATGAAACAAACACAGGGACAAGCAAATCCTAATGTGGTCAATCAATTATTGATGGCCTCATTGAAGCAAAGATAATCTTATTAAAATAAGATTCATGTGGAGGAACGGAATGAGAAAAAGAGCCAGAATTATCTATAACCCAACATCCGGTCGTGAGGCTTTAAAAAGTGATCTCGTGAGTATTCTAGACATCATTGAAAATGCCGGGTATGAAACTAGTGCTTATGCGACGACAGCGAAGAAACATTCAGCTCGAGATGAAGCAACGAGAGCTGCTAAATCAGGGTTTGATTTAGTAATTGCTGCTGGTGGCGACGGAACCATTAATGAAGTTGCTAATGGAATTGCTGGTCTTAAGCACCGACCTAAGATAGGTGTTATTCCAGCTGGAACGACAAATGATTATGCGAGAGCTTTGAAAATACCTAGGGATGATTCAGTTGCTGCTGCAAAAGTAATTGCAAAAGGTAACACAGTTAAAATGGATGTTGGACAAGCTGGAGAAAAATATTTCATTAATATCGCTGGTGGTGGATTATTAACGGAATTAACTTATGATGTTCCTTCACAATTTAAATCACTTTTTGGTTATCTGGCTTATTTAGCTAAAGGTGCTGAAATGTTACCTAGAATGAAACCAATTGAAATGAACCTTGAGTATGATGGGGGAATTTTTAAAGGGAAAGCATCAATGTTTTTATTAGCATTGACGAACTCTGTAGGTGGCTTTGAACAAATCGTACCAAACGCTTCACTTGATGACGGTAAGTTTACCTTGCTTATTGTTAAAGCGACTAATATCGCCGAAATGTTGCATTTAATGGCACTTGTGTTAAATGGTGGGAAGCATATTAATGATAAACGTGTGATTTATGTTAAAACGTCTAAATTAATTGCTAAACCAGTCGATAATAAAATGATGATTAATATTGATGGTGAATATGGTGGTGATGCACCAATGACTTTCAAAAATTTAAAGCAACATATCGAAATTTTTGCGAATACAGATGCATTGCCAGAAACGTCAATTACGTCAGGTCGTACGGCTGCCGAAATTACAGCTGAAGAACATTTTGTAAAAGAAGTCCAAGAAATGCATAGTGAAGATGTTGACGGTAATGGTACAATTAGTAAAGTAAGAGATAACTAAGAAATTAAGTAGGATTGAGGTGCTTGGTAAAGGCCTCAATCCTGTTTTATTTCTAGAGTTGGCAACTATTGACTTTTAGGGGTTAAACATGGTTGAATAAAGTAAATACGCAGGAACATCGAAAGGACAACAATGAAAAAACTACCTCCAGTAATAAAGAACCAAGAATTTGATACAGAAATTATCGATTTAACTTATCAAGGTATGGGTGTCGCTAAAGTTGATGGCTACCCATTATTTATTGAAAATGCATTACCAGGCGAAAAAGTTAGTATTCGTGTAATGAAAGTTAGCAAGAACTTTGGTTTCGCTAAAGTTTTAGCTTTTCGTAATGAGAGCCCAGATCGTGTTGAAACAAAAGGTTCAGCATATACACAAACTGGAATTGCACCTTTACAACATTTAGCATACCCAGCACAATTAAAATTCAAACAAGCACAAGTTCAAGAGTTATTGAAAAAAGCGCATTTGGATATTGAAGTATCTGATGCTGTTGGAATGGAAAATCCTTTCCATTACCGTAATAAAGCACAAGTGCCTGTTCGCGAAATTGCTGGTGAATTAAAAACAGGATTCTTCAAGAAAAACAGTCATGATTTTGTTGCAATTGAAGATTTTTTAATTCAAGATGAAGAAATTGATAAAGCAATCGTAGCTGTACGTGATGTCTTACAACGTTTCCATGTGGAAGCATATGACGAACGTGCACATAAAGGGATTATCCGTCACATTATGGTTCGCCGTGGTCATTACTCAAAACAAATGATGATTGTCTTAGTAACACGCTCTAAGAAATTACCAATGTTTACTGAAATTACTGCTGCAATCCGTGAATCATTACCTGAGGTTACAACTATTGTTCAAAATACAAATTCTGAAAAGACAAATGTTATTTTAGGCCGCGAAAACAAAGTTTTATTTGGCCCTGGTTATATTGAAGATCAATTAAATGGATTAACATTTAGAATTTCACCACATTCTTTCTACCAAATTAATCCTGTCCAAACAGAAAAATTATATGCTGCAGCATTTGAACGTGCTGGTTTAACTGGTAATGAAACAGTTATTGATGCTTATAGTGGTATTGGAACAATTTCATTATCAATGGCAAAACATGCTCGTCAAATCTATGGTGTAGAATTAGTTTCTGCAGCGGTTAAAGATGCGAAAGAAAATGCTAAGATTAATGGTATTGATAATGTTCGTTTTGAAACTGGGATGGCAGAAAACTGGATGGAAAACTGGAGTCATGCTAACTTAAGACCTGACGTTTTAGTTGTCGATCCTCCTCGTAAGGGGCTAGAACCAGCATTTATTGAAAGTACACTTAAAATGCAACCTAAAAAAGTTGTTTACATTAGTTGTAACCCTTCAACATTAGTTCGTGATTTACAGAGCTTCTTAGATGATGGTTACAAAGTTACAAAACCAATTTTACCAGTGGATCAATTCCCACAAACAACACATATTGAAACAGTTACAATTTTAGAAAAATAACCAATTTAATATAATAGATGAGGAAGACCAAAGGTATTTTACTTTTGGCCTTTTTTTTGCAAACAGATAAATTGTATTCAGTGTGAAAAAGAGTATTCTAATGATATCTTAAAACATTAGGAGGTCCATTATGTCAAAAGAAACTGAAAAAGAATTACGTGAACGTTTAACTAATGAAGAGTTTGAAGTTACACAACATGCTGCAACGGAAGCGCCATTTACCGGTAAATATGATGACTTCTATCAAAAAGGAATTTACGTTGATGTTGTTAGTGGGGAAGCACTTTTTAGTTCAGCAGAAAAATATGACGCTGGCTGCGGTTGGCCATCATTTTCAAAACCAATCCCAGGTTCTAAGATTGCTGAGTTGGTTGATAATAGTCTTTTTGGTTATCAACGAACGGAAGTTAGAAGTAAGGAAGCAAATTCACATTTAGGTCATGTATTTACTGATGGACCTAAAGACCAAGGCGGATTACGTTATTGTATTAACTCTGCCTCATTGAAGTTTATTCCTGAAGCAGAAATGGAAGCTGCTGGATATAGTAACTATTTAAATAATTTATAAAAAATAAAAACATTCGACTTAAGGGATATGAGCCTATCTGGCTCTAAAAGTTGAATGTTTTTATTTGTATAATTATCCTTGGCTTTTTTGATGAATAAAGTAAACAGGAATGCCAAGTCCCGTTATTAATAGACCAACAAGTGCTAACGTCGTTTGTGTTAATAGTGTCGCAACGAGTATAAAAATACCCCCAATAATCGCGATGATTGGAATGATTGGATATAAAGGAACTTTATAGGGTCTATTTAATTCAGGTTCACGTTTTCGTAATATAAAGATAGCAACGAAAACTAGTACATTAAAAATCCAAATAACAAAAATAAGCATATCTGTTAATAAATCAAAACTACCTAAGAACATCATTATTATTGCGATACTTATTTGTAAAAAGCCCGCAATATATGGAACTCTCGTATGAGGAGATAAGCGTTTTAGCCAATTACTAAAGGGGAGTTGGTTTTCTAAGGCCATCGCATATGGAACGCGCATACCGGTTAACGTATAGCCGTTAGTGGCACCGTAGACTGAAATTAAGATACCAACGGTCACAAACTTACCACCAAATTGTCCAAATAGTTGTCTTGAGGCATCAGAAGCTGCATTTAAATTGCCAGCTAATCCTGAAATAGGAAGAGCCTTAAGAAAAACAAAATTAATTAATGTATAGATAATTGTGATGAAAAATAATCCTGAAATAATGGCTTTCGGTAAATCACGTTCTGGATGGTGCATCTCTCCGGCAATATTTCCAACCCCAATCCAGCCATCATAAGCAAACATGGTCGCAAGAAGGCCGCCACTTAAAGCAGTAAAGAAAGACTGGTGCGCGCCGGATGTTAACGGAATTAAACTAAACGTCACTTGTCCAGGAGTGAAAATCCCCCATATCACAATGACAATAATAGGTAATAATTTTAAAACTAATGAAATTGATTGAAAGGTACCACCAACTTTGGCGCCTAAAAAGTTAATCAATGTGATACTGATTCCACTAATTAAAGCAAATGGGATAATTAAATGTGAATCAAGATGGAAAAGATTAATTAATTGTGTGCCAAAAATAATTGAAAGAGCTGCAATGTTTGCTGGATAATAAATGATTATTTGTGCCCAGCCAAGTAAAAATGCTGGGAAACGGCCATAAGTATATTCGATATATTTAATGGCGCCACCAGTTTCTGGGATGGCGGCTGCAAGTTCTGCAGCGGTTAATCCAGCACAGATAGTTAAAAAGCCACCAAGTAACCAAACAAATAAAGTTAAGTTAGCAGATTGGGTTTGTTGTGTAACGCTTGAAACTTTAAAAAAAACGCCTCCGCCGATAACTGTTCCCATTACAGTTGAAAGGGCAGCGAAAAAGCCAATATCTCGTTTTAGGTGATCATTGTTCATGGAAAAAGGTCCTCGTTTCTATATTAAAATGCGTATTTAACTATTTTAGACTATTTAAACGTGTAATGAAACAAAAAATGAAGATGATAATCAACAAAATTCTGTTAATCTACATCTTCATTTTTATCATCTTGTGATTCTACAATTGGGGCTAATTTAATGGGATAGGTCCGGTTATCTGCTTCGTCAAACAAACTCACTGGTCCTTGATCGTTTGCATCAATTCTTAGATGAAAACCATATTCATCTAAGAAACTAAGTTCACGCTCATCTATATGTTCAATCTTACCATCGAGTGCACGTTCGTCAATTCGAATTGTGAGGTCTGATGAAATATCCAAATTATGGTGTCGATGACTTAATTCATCGTAGAATAGCCAATGTCCAGCATAAAAAATAGGTAAAGAAACCTTAGTTTTAGGTGCGGTTATAGACTTAATATCTTTCGTTAATCCAATAAAAAATGATGCACCTAGTAGTGCAAAACTACGTTTCTTCACAGCTATCCCTCCTAATTAGAACTCTTCTACTTAAATATAGCACTTTTAGCTAACAAGCGGAAAGAATTGCCCAAAATATATATAAATTTAATCTATCGTCACAAAATTGAAATAAAGCAATCGTTATGAAAACGGTTCAATTGTTGTTATAATGAATTTAATAATAAAATGGAGGTATTGGGTATGATTAAATTAGGTATTATTGGTACAAATTGGATTACAGGTCAATTCGTTGAAGCAGCGCATGAATCTAATGAATTTCAATTGACTAGTGTCTATTCAAGAACCGAATTAAAAGCCAAAGATTTTGGTGAAAAATATGGTGCAACAAATTTTTACGATAATATGACAGAATTTTTAAATTCAGATAAATTTGAGGTAATCTATATTGCTTCTCCGAATAGTTTACATTTTGAACAAATTAAATTAGCGATTGAAGCTGGTAAAAAAGTTATTGCCGAAAAACCAGTGGTCTCAAATCCAACAGAAATGGCCGCTATTCAGACGGTTCTTAGGGAACATCCTGGAAGTCAATTATTTGAAGCAGCTCGACAAATTCATCAAGATAATTTCAAAATTATTGAACAAAAAGTAACTGAACTAGAGACCATCCAAGGCGCAACTTTAACTTATATGAAGTATTCGTCACGTTATGATGCTATTTTAGCAGGTGAAGAACCTAATATCTTCTCACCAAAATTTTCTGGTGGTGCATTACAAGACTTAGGTGTTTACGTTGTTTATAATGCTATTTCTTGGTTTGGTACACCACTTGAAGTTCAGTACTATCCAACAATGTTACCAACAGGTGTTGATGGTAAAGGTGTCGCAATTCTAACTTATGAAGATTTTAGAGTGACCTTAAATATTGGTAAGACAGCAAATTCATATTTAACTAGTGAAATCTATGGCCTAAAAGACACAATTGTGATGGATAATGCAGCTGAATTAAATGAGGTTCTTTATCGAGATGGCTCTGATAAAGAAGAACTACTTAGTCAAAAACCAGCTAAAAATCCGATGTTAGCTGAAGCGATTGATTTTGCTAGAGTCATCAATAACCCCAATGACGTAACGAACAAAGCTGATTATATAAAATGGCAAAAACTTAGTGTGACAGTTAATCAAGTATTGTTTGATTTAAGGAAAAGTGCCGGAATTGAATTTCCAGCTGATCATAAATAAGAATTATTGAGATAAGTTTCTGTGAATCAATGGAAGCTTATTTTTTATATGCTATACTTAATTATTAAAACTAATCCTATGAAGTTAAAAGAAAGAGACTAAAATGAATCCAAAATTTGATGCATATTTTAAAGAACAAGGTTTTGAAACACAATCACCCATCCAAGAAGCCGTTTATGAACCTCTAAAATCAGGTGAAAATATCCTTGGATTAGCACCAACCGGTTCTGGTAAAACATTAGCGTTCAGCTTACCTTTACTCGAAAGATTAATACCTAAAGATGGCATTCAACTATTGATTATTGCACCTTCACAAGAATTAGCTATGCAATTAGCAGGTGTCATTCGTCCTTGGGCTAAAGAACTTGATTTAAAAGTTCAAGCTATTATTGGTGGTGCTAATATGAAACGCCAAATTGAAAATTTAAAGAAAAAACCTGAGATTATTGTCGGAACACCAGGTCGCTTATTGAATTTAGCTGAAGATAAAAAAATTAAATTACATAAAGTTAAATCAGTTGTCATTGATGAAGCGGATGATTTATTAACGGATGAAACACTAACAACTTGTCGTGATTTAATCAGCCAGGCACCTGCAGGCATTCAATTAAGTTTCTTTTCTGCGACGGAAACGGCAATATTAGATGATTTGAAAAAATGGTTTGGTGCTAATGTGACAACTTATGATGTTCGTGAAGTTGATCAAACACAAGGTATCGTTCACCATTATTCAATTGAAACACCAACGCGTAAACGTCAATCAACGTTGCGTCGTTTAGCAAATGTTGAAGATTTTTATGCACTAGTTTTCTTTAACCAACTATCATCGTTACAAGATATGGCTCAAAAATTAAAATATGATCATGTACCAGTCGCTGTCTTAGATAGCGAGCAACGCCAAGTTAATCGTGCTAATGCTTTATCACAACTTCATAAGCATGAAATTAAATTATTACTAACGACGGATGTTGCCGCTCGAGGTTTGGACATTCCAATGTTACCCGCAGTCGTAAATTATGATATGCCTAAAGATACGACGTCATATATTCATCGTGTCGGCCGGACAGGCCGGATGGGTGCTGAAGGGATGGTTATTAATCTTGGAAATGAACATGATCTACGTACCTTAAAACAAGATTTAAAAAATACACCATTTGAAATTGAAAAAGGTTACTTATATGATGGTGCGATTGTAACAGAAAGACCAGAACGTGTGGCTGAACCAAAAGCTAAGAAACTTAAACCAGTTGAAGTGAAAGCCAAAACAGTTGATGGTCAAAAGCAATCTGATGAACCAGTAAAGAAACCACATCGTAAAGTTCGTTTGAGAAATCAAAAAAATAAAGGTAAAAGACGCAAACCAAAAGCAGAACATTTTGATTAATGAGAAGGATCATCCAATAATAATTGGATGATTTTTTTATTGACTAATTTTGTAAGCGATTGCACGAATAGGGTAACCGTGCTATATTTAAAGAGGTTAATTCGTACAGAAGAAGGAGTTGAGTAGATCCATGACAAATATGAAGTTAGATGAAACTCATTTTGGAAGTTACTTTGATTTATCAATTTATGCCTTTAATAAAAAAGTATCAGCACAGAGAAAGAGCTTTTTTCGCAAACTTTATGAGCATTCATCAGATTGGGGCTCAGTTGAATCTGGGAAAGTTGTCAGCGGTGTGATTAATACACCATTTACGACTCATTTTCACGGGACTCAATTTAAAATGGGTGGTATTGGCTATGTTGCAAGTTATCCAGAATTTGCTGGTCAGGGTAGTATTGGACAATTAATGAATTTAGCTCTGGATGAGATGTATGATAATGGAACGACATTATCGTATTTAGCGCCATTTTCGTATCCGTTCTATCGTAAATTCGGTTACGAAGCAACATTTGATCAAACGATATATCGGATGAATACGAAGGATTTACCACGATTAAAAGTTAAGGCCATAGGTCACGTTGAACGTCACCGTTATTTGGATGTAAAAGAGGAATTAAATAAATTATACCAACAGAATCAGCTCTCTCAACAAGGTGGTATTGAACGGCCAGATTGGTGGTTAACTTATTCGGCGGAGAAACACCCTAACTGGGAAGTAGCGGTCTATTATAATGAAAAAAATGAGTCAGAAGGCTATCTTGTTTATCAAAGAGAAACTGATGAATTTAAAATCGTTGAATGGATATATCAAACAAGTGAGAGTTGGCTCCAATTACAAAATTTTGTGCTTAAGCATCAATCAGCATACGAATGGTTTAGTTATGAGAGTCCAATTGGACAGCCATTTCCAGATGTACTGGCAAATCCTCAAGTTGAAGTGACAACGCAACCTTACATGATGGCAAGAATTGTAAATGTTGAAGACTTTCTCAGCAGATACCCTTACCAGCAAGATTTTCCACAAATTGTGATTCAAGTTCAAGATTCGACTATTCAGGCTAATGAAGGCTATTGGCAAATTAGCCGAATAGACGGACAAACAAAAGTTGAAAAGACTGAAAATTCAGCAACTACGTTTACAACGGATATTCAAAATTTAACACGAAGTATGATGGGGTATCGAACATTTAAACAATTAAAACAATATGGATTTGTATCAGGCGACGTGACGTTATTCGATGGCGCATTAATTAAAGAACAACCGATATTAAGTGATTATTTTTAAGGAGAGAATAGATAATGGAATATGAAAAAATGAGTCAATTTCCAACTGATTTTTTATGGGGGGCTTCCTCAGCTGCTTACCAAATTGAAGGTGCGTATCAAGAAGATGGTAAAGGATTATCAGTTTGGGATAAATTTGTAAGAATTCCTGGGAAAACATTTAAGGGTACAAATGGTGATGTAGCCGTCGATCATTATCACCGTTTTAAAGAAGATGTCGCCTTAATGAAGGAGCAAGGATTGAAAGCTTACCGTTTTTCAATTGCTTGGACACGTATTTATCCAGAAGGAAAAGGTAAAGTTAATCAAAAGGGGATAGATTTTTATAATCGATTAATCGATGAGTTAATTGCGAATAATATTGAACCTGTTGTGACACTTTATCATTGGGATTTACCACAAGCATTACAAGATGAATATGCTGGTTGGGAATCTCGTGAAATTATTACTGATTTTACGGATTATGCGAAAACTTGTTTTGATGCATTCAGTGATCGTGTTAAATATTGGGTATCATTAAATGAACAAAACGTATTTATTTCTCATGGCTATCAAATGGAGAGTCATCCGCCTGCAGTAAATGATGAAAAAAGAATGTATGCTGCAAATCACATTGCTAATTTAGCAAATGCTTCAGCAATTAAGGCATTTCATGAAGGTCATTATCAAGGTGAAATTGGGCCTAGCTTTGCCTATAGCCCGGGTTATGCAGTTAATGGAGATCCTAAAAACCAAGTTGCGGCTACTAACTATGAAGATTATGCTGCTCATTTTTGGATGGATATTTATGTTTATGGACGTTATCCAAAAATGATTTATAAATGGTTAACTGAACGTGGAACTGCACCTACTGTTACAGAAGCAGATCAAGCTCTTTTAATTGCTGGAAAACCAGATTTTATGGGTTTAAATTATTATCAAACCCAAACAATTGCGGCTAATCCGTTAGTTGGTGGTGTTGGACTTGCTGCTGAAAATAATACAGGTAAAAAGGGGACTAGCTCCGAAAGTGGCGTTCCAGGCATGTTTAAGACTACTAATAATGAATTTTTAAAACAAACTGATTGGGATTGGAATATTGATCCTGAAGGGCTAAGAATTGCTCTGAGAAGAATTGATAGTCGTTACGACTTACCTGTTCTTATTACTGAAAACGGTCTTGGTGCTTATGATAAATTAGAAGAAGGCAATACAATTCATGATGATTACCGAATTTACTTTATCAATGAACATATTAAAGCCATTCAAGAAGCCATTTCAGACGGTGTAAAAGTCATTGGGTATACAACTTGGAGTTTCACTGATTTATTGAGCTGGTCAAATGGCTATCAAAAGCGCTATGGCTTTGTTTATATTGATCGTGATGAAGAAAGTGCGAAAGAATTAAAACGATATAAGAAAGATTCATTCTATTGGTATCAAAAGGTCATTAAAGAAAATGGTAGTAAGTTATAAAGTAATTTAAATAGCTATTGATAACGCTTACAATAAATGATACAATAAATATGAAATGAGTGTTACTGATTCGATCAGGCATGACCTATTGATGTAGATATGAAAATATCTGTATTTGTAGGTCATTTTTTATGGGAAGGGGTCGGTTTGATGTGAAGTTCGTAAAAAATTTTAATAATAATGCAGCTTTAGTTGAATCATCCGACAATGTTGAGTGGGTGGTCATTGGTAACGGTATTGGATTCGGTTATCATGCTGGAGATAATATCGATAAGGACCAGATTGACCGACGGTTTAAAGCTGAAGAAGATTCAGATACAATGAAATTAATTTCAGGATTTGATGCAGAAACTTTGGAAGTTACGACAACTTTTGTTGGAGTAGTAGAGCCATTAATTGATGTGACATTTGATGATGTTCAATTTTTGATTTTAGTGGACCATTTTCAATATTCATTACAAAAAAATCGTGAAGAAATGTTTTTAAATGACCGATCTGTTCATTGGGAAATGAAAAAATTATTTCCAAGTGAATTCCAAGCTGCAAAGGTTGGTATTAAAGAAATCGAATCAAAATTTGACATTACGGTTCAAAATAATGAATTGATTTTATTAACCTATCATTTGATTAACGTCAAAGAAGGCGGACATGCTGTTCAAGAATCGATGAAGCTGACAGAACTCATTTCGGGAATTGTTAATATTATTCAATTAGATACTGGTATTATTCTCGACGAAAAATCATTTAATTATAGTCGATTTGTCTCACATTTACGCTATTTATTCATTAGGCATTTTCATAATACTGAGATTGATCGTGCAGAACTTGACCCTGAGTTGCTCGCCATGATGATTAGTCGGTATCCACAAGTGTACGAAACAGTGGAAAAAATCGTGCAGTATATTCGAGAACGGGCCGATTGGGATTTACAAGCAGACGAACAAGTTTATCTAGTTTTACATATCTGGCGAGTAACCCATCGGCAAACAGAAAATTAAATAAATTGATAATTAGGTGTGTTATTGCCATTTATAAGCAAGCATAAACCCAGTTATCCATGCAAACTCGTATTTTTTGAGTTGAAATGGATAACTGGGTTTTAATTTATAAAAAATATAAAGGAGTGATTGTGATGAGTTACGAAAAATTAGCTAAAGATATTTTAAAAAATGTAGGTGGCGAAGCTAACGTTAATAGCGTAGTCCATTGTACAACCCGACTAAGATTTAAATTAAAAGATGAATCTAAGGCCAATACCGATATGTTGAAAAATATGGACGGCGTAGTGACCGTTGTTAAAAGTGGCGGCCAGTACCAAGTGGTTGTTGGAAATCAAGTTCCGGAAGTTTATGATGCATTAGTTAAAGGTAGCGGACTTGATGGTGATGGCATTGTGCCAGATAATGATGGCGAAAAAATGAAACCGCTTGATGCCTTTATTGATATGATTTCAGGTATCTTTGCACCAGCTCTAGGTGTTTTAGCTGCAACAGGGATGATCAAAGGAATAGTTTCATTACTAGTCGCATTTAGCTGGGTGGCACCGACATCTGGAACGTATATTATTTTAAATGCATTAGGAGATTCTTTCTTTTATTTCTTCCCGATTATCTTAGCTTACAGTGCTAGTAAAAAATTCCACGTTAATCCATTGTTGGCAATGGTTATTGGTGCATCCTTAGTTTACCCAACTATTGTGGCACAATTGCCAGCAACACTAGCCGCTTCAGGTGGAAAAGTGCTGTACACTTTATTTGCAGGAACAATTTTTGAATCACCAATCTATATGACATTCTTGGGGATTCCAGTAATCATGATGAGTTACGCATCATCAGTTGTACCTATTATTGTATCAATTTGGTTTGCATCAAAAGTGGAACCATTCTTCAAAAAAGTGATACCAGAAGTTGTACGAACATTCTTAGTGCCAATGTTAACAGCACTTGTTGTTGTGCCTATTACATTTATCTTTATAGGTCCCATAACAACTTGGGCTAGTGATATTGTGGCAACCGGATTTACAGCTGTATACACATTTAGTCCAATTGCCGCTGGCGCAGTTCTTGGTGGCTTATGGCAAGTACTTGTTATCTTCGGGTTACATTGGGGACTTGTTCCACTTGCCTTACTTAACATTTCAACAACAGGCTCAGATCCAATTTTAGCACTTATGCTAGGGACAACGTTCGCTCAAATTGGGTCAGTATTGGCAATTACAATTAAAACAAAAAATAAAAAACTAAAAGGTCTTGGCTATTCTTCATTTATTTCAGGAATCTTTGGTGTTACGGAACCCGCTATTTACGGAATTACGTTACCTCGTAAAAAACCATTTATTATTACATGTATTTCAGCCGCTATTGGTGGCATGGTTCTTGGTGTATTTGGGACAAAAGGATACATGGTTGGTGGATTAGGCATTTTCTCTATTCCAAGTTACTTGAATCCTAAGACAGGAATTGATATGTCATTCTACGCTGTGCTGATAGCAATCGTTGTTTCATTCGTATTGGCATATGTCTTAACACTTATGTTCGGTTTAACAAAGGAAGATCAAGAAGTACCCGTTGCTGTTGCTGAAACAAAAGTAACAACGTCAGTAGTACCTGTAGAAGTAGAAATGAGTGGAGAAATCCTTGGTAGCCCACTTAAAGGCGAAGTATTACCTTTATCAGAGGTTAAAGACCCTGTCTTTAGTTCTGGTATTATGGGTGACGGTATCGCAATTCTACCTGAAGTTGGTCAATTATACGCACCTGCTGATGGTAAAATAACATTAGTTTTTCCAACAGGACACGCAGTTGGTATGGTGACAGACGATGGCGCCGAAATTTTAATGCATATCGGAATGGATACAGTTGAATTAGAAGGTAAGTATTTTGAAATTCAAACAGAAATTGATACCGTCGTAAAAAAAGGCGATTTATTACTTAAATTCGATATTGAAGGTATTAAACAGGCAGGATATGAAATTATTACGCCAATTATCGTGACGAACACACCAAAATATAAAAAAATTAAACCACTTGCTAAAGACCAGTCAGAAATAATTGTTGGTACTGATTTATTAGATTTAGAAATTAATTCAGGAGGTCAATAAGATGACAAAATCAAATTTTCCAGATAACTTTTTATGGGGTGGCGCAACGGCCGCTAATCAATTTGAAGGGGCCTATGATGTTGATGGTAAGGGCCTGTCATTAGTAGATATATTACCAGACGCACACCATGGTCGCTGGGATTATTTATTTAATGTAAAAGAAGCGATGCAGATGAAAGAAGATTTTTATCCTAGTCATGAATCTGTTGATTTTTATCATCATTATGAAGAAGATTTACGATTAATGGCAGAAATGGGTTTCAAAACCTTCAGAATGTCAATTAGTTGGCCACGGATATTTCCACAAGGTGATGAAAAAGAACCAAACGAAAAAGGGCTAGAATTCTATGATAAAGTTATCGATCTTTGTAACGAATTAGGGATGGAACCGTTAGTAACAATTAACCATTTCGATACGCCGTTAGGGATGTTGAAAAAAATGAATGGTTGGGCTGACCGTCGAATGATTGATAATTACTTAAACTTTTCACGCGTCTTATTTATGCGTTATAAGGATAAGGTTAAGTATTGGTTAACATTTAACGAAATTAATATGATTTTACACATTCCGTTATTGGGCGGTGGATTAGATTTGGAAGGGATTGATAATCCTGACCAAATCAAATATCAAGCGGCACATCATCAATTAGTTGCCTCTGCGCTTGCGACAAAATTAGCACACGAAATTAATCCTGATTTTAAGATAGGGTGTATGTTAGCGGCTGGGGTTACCTATCCCAATACACCTAATCCAAAAGATGTATTTGAAGCAATGACAAAGGATCGGGAAGGATACTTCTTTATTGATGTTCAGTCACGTGGCTACTACCCAAGTTATTCGGCAAGATTATTTAAAGATATGGGTATAGAAATTAAAATGGCAGATACCGACGAAAAAGATTTATTAGAAAATACAGTTGATTTCATTTCATTTAGCTATTATTCATCAAGATTAGCAAGCGCTGATCCTGAGATGACTGATAAAACAGCAGCAAATGTCTTTGATAGCTTAAAAAATCCTTACTTAAAGACAAGCGAATGGGGCTGGCAAACAGATGGCCTTGGTTTGAGAACAACGATGAATCAAATTTATGATCGTTATCAGAAACCATTATTTGTTGTTGAAAATGGATTAGGTGCAAAAGATGTTGTGGAAGAAGGCAATAAAATTCATGATGATTATCGCATTTCTTATCTAAGTGAAAATATTGAAGCAATGGGTGAGGCGATTGCAGACGGGGTTTCTTGTCTAGGTTACACATCATGGGGCTGTATCGATTTAATTAGCGCAGGCTCAGGCGAAATGGCGAAACGCTATGGTTACATTTACGTAGATCGAGATAACGAAGGTAACGGGACGCTAAATCGATTGAAAAAAGATTCGTTCTATTGGTATCAAAATGTTATTAAAACAAATGGTGTCGAATTATAAACTGGAAAAATTGAAGATATAAAATTTCGATGCGATTTAAAATACTGTTTAAGCAATGATTGTTTGCTTAAACAGTATTTTTTTATTTGCGAAAGTCTTATTGCTTAGTGGAAAAATAATATTAGGTGTACAATTATCGAAATCTTAAAGATAGTTTAGAAAAGATTGGATAAAATGATGTGTTTTAGACCTTAAAAAAATTGTTAAACAAATATATATAACGTGGAAGAAGGTCTTTCCGATGAGAAAAAGGTTTAAACCTGTAAATAATGAAATGAAATGGGTAGGAATTGTTAGTATCGTGTTGTGTTTAATTGAACCATGGTTAATAGTTGTGAATTTAACGATTGGCATGTGGTTAGTGGGGACGGGTATGATTGGCATTGGAACTTATATTGAAAGACTACCCTTTTTTCAGAAAAATATTGGTTATCGTCTATGTGGTATGTTGTTATTTATATTAATTGCATTCATTAATACAATTTATATAATAGTAATTCTTCTACTGCTACAATTTCAAGGATAAAATAAATAGCACTTACAAGTTAAATATATAAAAAATAGGTTACAAAAGCTCGGCAGTATACCGAAGTCTTGTAACCTATAAGGCGGAAAATTTATTTAAGATGTCCCTGATCAGAGTCGAACTGATGACCTACCGCTTAGGAGGCGGTTGCTCTATCCAGCTGAGCTACAGAGACAAAAAGGCTGATTACTTCATTGTAAATGGCAAAAATAAATAAGTCAATTATTACTATTGTAGATTTTTAAATTCATAGTCATAATTTTCATTTACAACATGGCTAAGGTGTCAGTAGTTTCATAGATATTGATCTTTTAGTTCTAGCAATATTATATTTCTTGAGTGACAGCACAATTTTCTATTGTTATAATTAAACCATTAAATAATTTTATTTGGGAGTAAATAGCTTGATAAATAAGTTTGAATCTTTAAAAAAATATGGAACGGTATTTTGCGTTATTTTTATATTAAGTTTTTTTCTGACAGTTCCGCAGATACTTAATAATAGTTTAGTAGTTGGTGCTGATTCTCTATTCCATTTTAACCGTATCTATGATGATTATATGCAGCTTAAAACAGGTAACTTTAATTATTTTCAATCTAATTACGGTTTTCAACAAAGTGGTCGAATTGTTAATGCCTTATATGGACCAGGGTTTACTTACCTTTTAGGTGGATTACTAGGTATCGTGCATAGTTGGATTAAATTTGAAATTGTCACGTCATTCATAATTTTCTTTATTAGTGGATTTTCAATGTATTTTCTATCTAGAGAATTGAAAGCGACTAAAAAAAATTCAGTCTTAGCTGCTAGTCTTTTTATGGGTAGTTTCTATATCACTCGATGGTCAATCTATCAGAATTTTATGATATGGGGCGTTATGTTGATGCCTTTGATTGTCATTCTTGGGCTTAAAATGATTAAAAATAATGCTAAGGATTTAAAAGTACTACCTTTAGCATTAGCAGTTTCAGTGCTAATCCAAATTCACGTCTTAAGCGCCTTAATGTCAATTGGCGTTTTAGTTGTATTCTTTTTCATTGGCTTTATTCAAACTAACCAGAAATTACAACTTTTATTAAAATGTTTTCTAGCCAGTTTACTGGCGTTAGTTCTGACCTTTAATGTTTGGGGAGCTATGTTGGATGTTTTCTCAAATAATAAAATATATTCACCATTTGCCAATTCAAACATGTCTGGTTCAACCATGAACCTTTCAACTGGTAACTATAGTGGTACACAGTTTGGATTGGTTATGAGTATCATTTTTGTGTTACAAATTGTTTGGTTGTTTTCAAAAAGAAAAGAATTATCTCTAGCTAATAAGATTGTTACTATAATAGGAGCTATTTTTCTTGCTCTAACTACAAATTTATTTCCGTGGACTAGGATATCTATATTAATTCCACAGTTACAAAGTTTTTTACAGTTTCCTTATCGATTTGATAGTTTTACTACGATTCTATTAGTAGCGGGGTTCAGTGCTACAATTTCTACGTTACCTTCGCCGAATGCAAAGAAAAATTGTTCATTGTTTTTAATTGTCGGAAGTATTTTTATTTTAGGGCAATCGTATAGTGATATTCAGACTAAAAATGAAATTTGGAATTCAAATGAGTCAATTATAGCTAAAGGACATGTTACAACCCCAGATTCTTTAAGTACTGTCCAAATAAGAAATGCTTTTACTAATCGTGATTTAAAAAAAGGGTTAGAGGTAGCACAAAAATCAACTCCAGATTATTTACCTAATAATCAAGAATTAAGCAAGGATCCTTACAATGAATATAAAAATGAAATTATAATGAATAAGTCAAATATTATAAAAAGAGTGACAGATAAGGGTGATTTATCGCTTAGATGGACTGCAACAAAAATAGGAGAAACAATGTCCTTACCTATTATTGTTTATAACAATTCAAAAGTTACACTAAATGGAACTAAGCTTAATATAAAAAAGATTACCTTATCAAATATAGGTAGTCCAACGATTAAAGCAACAAAAAAAGGTATCAATAGAGTAACGCTTAGTTATCATTCAAAAATCATTACTAAACCTCGACTAATGATGGTTATTGCAGCGTGGGTGATTAGTAGCTTAGCTTTTATTACCTTTACTTATAGGGATTATAAAAATGACATTTAATATAAACAAACATATGATTTTAATATACTATATTAAGATATACTTTCTGAATTTGGGTTACAAAAACCTAATCAATAAAATAAGTAGTAGTGAAAAAGGTATAAACTAACAGAAATGCTAGTTTATACCTTTTTATGTGATCATTTATGCCCAATCCCCATTACGGAAAACGGGTACTGTACTGCCATCCTCACGAAGCCCATCAATTGACATGTCAGATGAGCCGACCATGAAGTCAACGTGCGTTTGGCTTAAATTTAAACCAGCAGCGGCTAATTCAGTATCGTTCATTTTAGTACCATCCTTAATAGAGAAGGGATAAGCGGAGCCAAGCGCTAAATGGTCACTGGCATTTTCATCGAATAATGTATTAAAGAACGTTATTCCTGATTGTGAAATTGGAGAAGGGTCTGGAACTAAAGCAACTTCACCCAATGATTTTGCGCCATCATCAGTCTCTAGTAAGTGCTGTAAAACTTCTTCACCTTGTTCAGCAGTTGCTTTAACAACCTTACCTGCTTCAAAAGTAAATTTCATACCACTCAAAGTAGTTCCTGCGTAGCTTAATGGTTTTGTTGAAGAAATGTAACCATCAATACGTCTAGAATCAGGTGCGGTGAAAACTTCTTCGGTAGGCATGTTAGCCATGAATTCATGACCTTGTGCATCAAATGAACCGGCGCCTTCCCACAAATGATTTTTAGGGAGACCGATGACGATATCTGTCCCTGGGGCAACATAATGTAAAGCAGAAAATTGTTCTTTATTTAATTCTTCAGCTTTTGTGCGCAATGTTAAATCATGTTGATGCCATGCTTCAATTGGATCTTCATGATCAATACGTGTTGTTTTAAAAATTTCTTCCCAAAGTCGTGAAACAGCAAGTTCGCCTTTTAATTCAGGAAAAACGAGTTCAGCCCAAGCAGTATCTGCGGCAGCGACTACAGTCCAACTAACGTCATTATTTTGAGTTGCTTTACGTAATGGACGTAGAGCTTGACCCATAGCTTTTTGGCGTGAGGCAATCTTTTCAGAAGGGATACCAGCAAAGGCATCAGGATCATCTGACATGACTGAGATGCGAGATGCTTTTTTAGCAACCCAATCTTCAACTTCTGAGGTTGCATAACCAGGAACGTCGACTAAACGGTCTAGTGGAGCAAATTCAAGGAATGATTTCGAGACATGACTATCTGCCCATTTAACGATAACTTCACTTGCGCCAGCAGCATAAGCTTCATTGACGATTAAATGAGCTAATTTTTGTTGGGTTACGGAAATTTGTAGGACGATTGTTTGGCCTTTTGAGACGTTAACACCGACTTTGACGATTAATTCAGCATATTTTTTAAGTTGATCTTCAAAATTTATTTTTGACATAGAAAGACCTCCAAATTTATTTATGAAATAATGATAACATATTAATGAGAAAATGATTAATAATTAGGCTATTAAATTTTTGTTAACAAAATCAGAATTTTGTCTTTTCTTTGGTATAATAGTAACTAATATAATCATTGAGGAGGCCAATTATGAAAAAAGTAAAAGTGATGACTGTTTTTGGGACGCGTCCAGAAGCAATAAAAATGGCACCTGTTGTCTTAGAGTTAAAAGAACGTACGACGGAGTTTGAAACAGTAACTGTCGTAACAGCACAACATCGCCAAATGTTGGACCAAGTCTTAGAGATATTTAAAATAACGCCAGATTATGATTTGAATGTGATGCACGCTAACCAGACATTAAGTGATACAACTCGAAATGTTTTACAAAAATTAGATGATGTTATTAAAGTAGAGCAGCCTGATATTATTTTAGTTCATGGTGATACAACAACAACATTCGCCGCTAGTATTTCAGCTTTTTATAATCAAGTGGCAATTGGACACGTTGAAGCGGGATTACGGACTTGGGATAAGTATTCACCGTTTCCAGAAGAAATGAACCGTCAACTAACAGATGTACTGGCAGATATGTACTTTGCCCCAACTTCGCAAAGCGAAACTAATCTGTTATTAGAAAATCATCCAAAAGAAAATATTTTTGTAACAGGTAACACAGCCATCGATGCTTTAAAACAAACAGTTCAAAAAGAGTATGACCATGATGTTCTATCAGAAGTAAATCCTGCGAATAAAATGATTTTACTCACGATGCATCGTCGTGAAAACCAAGGTGCACCTATGCGTCGTGTTTTCGAAGTGATTAAATCTGTCGTTAAAGATCAGCCAGATGTTGAAGTCGTTTATCCGGTTCATTTAAATCCAGTTGTTAAAGATTTAGCCGAAGAAGTCTTAGGTGGAGAACAGCGCGTTCATCTAATTGAACCGCTTGATGTGGTTGATTTTCATAATATCGCTGCAAAAAGTTACTTTATTATGACGGATTCAGGTGGTGTTCAAGAAGAGGCGCCATCATTAGGAAAACCAGTTCTTGTTTTACGTGATAACACAGAACGTCCGGAAGGCGTGAAGGCGGGTACATTGAAGTTAGTTGGAACTGACCCTGTGAAAGTCAAAGAAACCATGCTATCATTAATAACTAATAAGACAGAGTACGAACGAATGGCAAATGCTAAAAATCCTTATGGAGATGGGCAAGCAGCTAAACGAATATTAGATGCCGTTGCTTATCGATTTGGAGATAGTCAGCAAGAACCTGAACGTTTCGAATAAATGGAGGATTTCTAAAGCATGAGCAAAAGAACAAAACGTCCCATTATTATTGGTGTAACAGGTGGTACTGGTAGCGGTAAGACGACGGTTAGTAATGCTATTTATTCACAATTAGCTGGCGAATCAATCATGATTTTACAACAAGATACTTATTATAATGATCAAGCTGAAATGAGTATGGAAGAACGTAAAGCAGTGAACTATGATCATCCACTCGCGTTTGACAACGAACAGATGATTAGTGATTTGGAACAATTGTTGGATAATGAAGCAATTGATATGCCTGTTTATGATTACACACAGTTTACTCGTTCAAGTGAGACGATCAGAACAGAACCTCAAGATGTTATCATTGTTGAAGGAATTCTAATTCTAGGGGACGAAAAGCTCAGAAGTTTAATGGATATTAAAGTTTTTGTTGATACAGATGATGATTTACGTATTATTCGCCGTATCACACGTGATATGAAGGAACGTGGTCGCTCATTACAATCAGTTATTGATCAATACGTTAAAACGGTTAAACCAATGTATAATCAATTCATTGAACCAACGAAACGCTATGCGGATATTATTGTGCCAGAAGGTGGCGCAAATACAGTTGCTATTGATTTATTGTCAACTAAAGTCCGTGACATTTTACAACAAGACTAGCTAAAAAATCTCATACCAAAAAGTCCCCAAAAGTCTCATGACTTTTGGGGACTTTTTGGTATGAAAAAACTGTTGTTGGTAATAGCTTTTACGCTATTACCAACAACAGTTAGAGTGGACTTGTCATTTATGAACACTATTTTTGTCTAGTTTTCTATTTATAAAATGGAGTGTTATCATCGATAAAATACTAATAATCCAAGTTAAAATGACGAAAAACAAACGCCATGTAGTGATCATTTCCGATTGATATCTAAGCACTACACGATTACTCCCTTTTTTTGTTGCCTTAACAGTAGGGACACCTAATGCAGATAGAGATAATCGGTGTAATTGACTTCCATTTAAGGAGAGCTCTGAATTATTATAAACGACAATAGGAAGTGCGATGGATTCACCTTTTTTTGTCGCATGCCATTTAAGGATTAAATCACCATTTTTTGTAACAGTCTTAGTGATATTAGGACGATTCCTAACAATATCTTTCTTGTATTCTTTTTTATTATATGTTGTCTTTTGTTCTTGATTATTTGGTAAATAATCTGGGGCTATTTTTTTAACCACCTTTAATCCTTTTGATAAATCAGAACTAGTAAAATTAGTTCTAATTTGATCACTCGTTAGATGATTTGAAACGACAACGCTCCCTTTATAAATAAGAGGATCATTGGAATTCCAGAGCTTATTTTGCTGTTGAATATCAATATATGATTGACCTAAAATAAAAAGACTACTAATGATTAAAAATAACTCGCCAAACTTTTTAGGCTTAAATGAAGGTAGCTCAGAAAGAGAGTTGCCAAAACCAGCAAGTAATAAGACAGTTGCAAAACCATAAAAGCGGTAAGGAAATTGTAAAAAACTTCGAAGCTGTGGTATTAGATTCGATATTGTCGTCCAAGGAACAAGATTTGTTGATAACAGGAGAAATAAGGCTCCTAATAGTGTCATTAGCTTATTAGAAAGTGATACTTGTGACCACCTAGAAAATAGTAAAACAAATTGTAAAATGAAAATAACGCTCATAAATAGTCCTATAGATGAAGCGCTATAGCTAGTTGTTGAAAAACGCATTGTAGCACTAGCCATATCTAAGTGAGTGTAAGGCGAGTACAGCGTATTTCTTGTGAAAATTTCTAGCATAGCGCCCCAAACATTAAAGGTTAGAACAATAGTTAGAAGGGCCGCTAAGAAACATTTTGATAAAAGCTGTAATTTTTGATTTGTCTTGTAAAAACCGACAACAAAGAAGATAAAGATGACGCCAACCGACATTAAGGCACTTAAGACATGAATTTGAATAAGCGCTGAAATCAATAATGCTAATGGTAGTACTTTTAAATCCTTAGCATTATTTTTAATCATTTTAAGCCCGAGGATGACAATTAAGGGCATTAGCATAACGCCCCAAGACATAAAATTCTGGTTAATTGACCAACGGGTAACGTAAAAACTCCCCATAAATAGACTAGCAATCAATAATGAAATTTTCTTAGAGGATTGAAGCTCTCTAGATAGAAAATACATTGAGTAACCACTAATAAAGAAAATTAAAAAGGAGGTTATGATTTGAAATAAAATCCAATTATGAACAATTAAGAGTAAGATACCTAACAGATAAGCAAAACCTGGTCCATATAAGGCGTTAATAATGCGACCACTCTGTAAAAAACCATAGTTAGTTTGAAAATAACTAAAGTTACCTGTTTTAAATTGGATATAGGTATCGTAAATACGATTGAAATGAAAAAGCGAGTCACCACCTAAGACTAGACTGTGGTTGATTATTTGTGGAAGAACTAAAAATAAACTAATCAAAAAGATGGTTGTAAATACGATTAAACGATTTTTAAGATAACTGACTTTATTTAACAAGATAGTAAACCCCTAATAGATTTATTTAGTAGATGAGGTCATAATAATATCATTTATGTCTAATTAAAGTCTTCTTAAACGTCTCCAAATTAGAGGTGTTAAACTATAACTCCCCCAAACAATGAGGCCAAAAACACTTAAAAGAAAACCAGTTGATAAGCCAGGTGTTTGATAACTATAAATGATATGATGAGTTCCTTTTTTTAATTTTAAGCCAATAAAAGCGCTATTTGTTTTAATAACGGGCACGCTATGACCATTATCAGTCGCTGTCCAACCTGTAGAGTAAGGGATAGATGATGTTAGGATACCTAATTTATTTGTTGTTATTTTGCCACTAACTCTATTTGTAGCAAATTTTAATGAATTTAATTTATTTTTCTGGATTTTTTTAACATCATTTGTGTAAGTTTGACCAAGCGGAACGGCAGTAATTTTAAGGTTGAATGAGTAAGTCCCTGAATTTGATAAAAGTAAATCCAAACTTTTGGGCATTTGTTTTTGATAGCCCATATTTAGGGTAGCATCAGATAAAACTTTAAAGAAAGAAAGATTTTCAATACCCAATTGCTCAATCGTATTAGTCGTTAAATTAGATTTAACCCCGATCGAATAGCCTGTATTGGAAGAACCTGTCGTCAGTTGCTTCCTAAGCGATTTCTGTGCTGACCGGGGACCATTCGTATCTAATAACTGGTTATCTGGTTTCGTAGTATTATTAAAAATAGCCATATTCACTTGTTCTTTAGAGGACAGTGATTGGTGCTTAATGTTAGTTAATGAAAGATGCAATTCAGAATTTTGATATTTTTTTGCGTTCTTAATGTCAATCTGATAGCTATCTGAAACAGGATTATTACGATAGTGATTATTGGTAATACGTGTTTTTGTTTCGTTAGGTTCTCCGGCGTTCACTGTTTTTACAATTGTATAGGCAACGTTTTCAGTATCAAATGTTGATTGTTTCTGGTTAAATCCGGATGTATCCGCGATACTAACGGCTTTAGCTAATTGACGTTCTTGATCAGAAGCGGATAATTTAGCAGTTTTTTGATTTGAAGTGACATCAGATTGCCAATAAATTAATGGAAAATTATTCTTAGTTTCATAAAGATTGGTTTTCTCAGGTTTATTTTTATTTTCAGATTTAGTTTTGAGTAATGTATAACCATAGGGGATCTTTGACTCATTTGGCTCATTTGAATGAGTAAAGAGATACTTAACGCCAAAAAAGTTATTAGCGATTGTTCGATCATCAAAATTTTCAATCGGAATATTATTGTTATATTGAGCATTTTGTAACCTGTTTGAAAATACTCCGACTGCGCCATTTTGAATCGAGTAGTATGAGTTAATTAAATTTAAATCATTATTTAAATTATTTCGTAACATGTAGTTAGAACCAAAGTTATAATTTTGGCTAATCGTTGAAACACGAAATGAGTTAGATTTAGGAAGAGAATTATCTAATCCATCAAATAGATTAGATGATAGTTTCTGGTAACTACCAGAGGGCATTAAAGTCTTACTATAAAAGTTAGTGAAAGGTGATGCAAAAGAAACCCCAGTAAAGATCAAGTTCACTAGGATAAGACCGAATATGATTCGACCAGAATTTTTATTTTGACGGTAAAGTAAGATTGCGACAAAAAAAGAAATTAAAAAGATAACAGGAATGAAAATTTCTGTCGTCCCATTAATATAAAAGGGTAATGATACTAAAAGTAAATAGATACCAAGACAAATACTGAGGTATTTAATTTCAGGCAACGTTATTTTTTTGAGAGAATCAATGAAGAAGGCACTTCCAAGTGAAATGGGAACAAATAATAATAGAATCCAACGATTAGAAGGGGCTTGAAAACCATTAAACATCGCACCAAACATTGGGAATAGTAACATAATCAACCCAATTGAAAGACTCGTTGTCATTAGTGGGTAGTGTTTCCAATGGTAAAACAGATGGAATAATGCTAGAACAGCTAAACTACTAAAGCCAAATTTAACCCAGAAAGAAGATACTCCGCCAGCAAGTAATTGAGCAGGTAAATTAATGTAGTAATAAGCGGGGAAAGAGGTCAAACCATTTGCGAATAGACCACCTGACCGAGTTGAACTAAAGACCGCAAGAATTGACGGTAGCATGATAAAGGCAGAAATCAGTAAACTGATGACTGTACTGATTAAAAAAGTGCCCGCTGTTTTAAAGAAACTGAGATTTTTTCGATAATAATAAATGAAACGTAGTACTAAATATACAAAAGCACCGATGCCTAAGACTATGGCGAAGTAAAAGTTACTGATAAACATCCATGAAAAAGCAAAAATGAAGAAATGTGGTTTAAACCCTTGTAAAATTTTTTCTATTCCGACAATTATAAGTGGAAAAAGAATGAATGGTGTTAGGAAAAAAGGTTGCATTAGGGATGAATAAAGTGAAAAAGAAGTGAAGGTATAAATGATTGCCCCACCTAAGATCGCGCTATTCGTTAATTTAAAGTGTCTCGCAAAGAAGATAAATGATAGCCCCACGCAAAATAACCTCAAAATGAGTGTGAGCTGGTAAATAGTCACAACGGCACTTGAGGGAAATAATAGCGTAATATAGGCGAATACGTCTCCAATAACGTAATAAGCAAATGTTTGAAATTGATCTGCGCCAAGCCCTAATTTCCAAGACCACATTTGGAGTGGTTGAAAGGGATGGTTGATGAATTCACCAAGTAGTTGACGATAATTTTCTAATACAGGTAGATGCTGTTCAGCAGGATCATGACTTTGAATTAAAGAGTATCCAGCTAGTTTGTAAGTTCCAAAAATAAGAACAGCTAAAATTGCAAAAATGATAATGTAATAAAGATAGGTCATTTTTGATTTTTTTAGATCGAAACGAAACTTCTGCATAGCTGGAATCCCCCTATAATTAATCCTTTTTTGAACTGAAGACGTCTGATTCTTTAATAATATAGACGGGTCTGTTTTTGACTTCTAAGAAAATTTTACCTAAGTATTTACCAAGAATCCCAATACAAAACAATTGAATGCCACCCATCATTAAGATAACTGAAATCGTTGATGGCCAGCCAGCTGTTGGATCACCATAGAGTAACGCTCTAATAATAATAAAGATAATTGCAAAAAGAGAGCCAACAAATGATAGGAAACCAACAAATGTTGCAATTGAAAGAGGTACTTCTGAAAAGGCTATGATACCGTCTAATGAATATTTGAATAAGCCCCAGAAATTCCAACTTGTTTTACCAGCAACACGTTCTTGATTTGTGTATTCTAAGTATTCCGTATTAAAACCAACCCAACTGAAGATACCTTTTGAAAAACGATTGTATTCTGACATTGATAAGACAGCATCAACCATTTGACGGGTCATTAAGCGATAATCGCGGGCACCATTAACAATCTCAGTATCTGAGATGCGATTTATTAATTTGTAGAAAAGAGTAGCGAATGCAGAGCGAATCACAGGTTCACCTTGACGAGTTGTCCGACGTGTCCCCACACAGTCGTAGTCATTTTCTGGATCTTCTAAAATAGCTAACATCTTAGGCAAAAAGCTGGTTGGATCTTGTAAATCAACGTCCATAACAGTTACGTAATCGCCAGTCGCTTTTTGTAAGCCACAATATAAAGCAGCTTCTTTTCCAAAATTTCGTGAAAATGAAGCATAATGGACTGTTGCTGGATGATCTTTTTGTAATTGGCGCATTTCTTTGAGGCTGTTATCAGATGAACCATCATTAATAAACCAATATTCTAATCGGATATCTGGTAAATTGATAGACTCCTTTTCAACCGCATCAAAAAAAAGCGGAATAGATTCTTGTTCGTTGTAACATGGCACAACGATTGAAAGAACTTTGGTTGTCATAAATAAAGTGCCCCCTAGGATGAATTTACTGAATTTTATTTTATGATTTTTTGAAAATAAATAACTTACTAAAAATATAATTAATTAAAACGATGAAAATTTGATCAAATAACTTAACGAGTGATGCATCTAAGTGTAAAACAGAAACACCAATTGTCATAATTAATTGATCAATGACTAATGATAGAAGTCTAAAGCCAAAGAAAGATAAAACTTCACGTATTAAACCTGAAACATGAGTGTTCTTTGAGCCAAATACCCAAAGCTTATTAGTGACGAATGCAAAAACAACCGAAACAAACCATGCAATTACGTTTGCAAATTGATAATTTACACTAAGGTATGATTGGAAAACAACAAAAGTAACGATGTTAATTAGGGTTGTTAGACCACCAAAAATTAAATACGAAATTAGGGCATAATGTTTATGAAATAATTCATTTATTTTATTCATGACTAGTTTTCACTGCTAGTTACTTTATCAAATAGCTCTTTAGCAAAAGCTTCTAATTTAGTGATATCTTCTTCTTCAGGTGCTAAATCGATTTTTAGATTAGCTGAACCCTTTGTTGCGCCTGCTTCTTCGAAAGCTGAACCAAACTTATCAACAGCAGTTCCAAAAAACTCACCATAAAATGTATCGCCAGAACCGGCAACACCGAATAATTTACCGGTTAAATCAAGCTCCTGTAAGTCTTCATAAAAGTCCATGCCTTCATCAGGAAGTGAGCCTTCGTCATAAGTATAAGGAACGACAACGCTGATATCGAAGTTAGTTAAATCAGATGCATCTGATTGTGAGATTTCTTCCATCTCAACTGTTGCACCTAAATTTTCAAATGCTTCGGTAATAATGTCAGCGATGTCTTCATTATTACCTGTAATTGTTGCAAAAATAACTTTAGCTGAAACCAAACTAAATTCCTTCTTCCATATTAAAATAGTAGTTAAAGTATATCAGATAAAAAAACGATTGTGAAAGGAATTGAGTATCTCGTAACAAATTCTATACAATTGCGGTATAATAGTTGAGAAGAATTATTTATTATAGGAGGAAACAAATTAAATGATCACATTAAAATCAGAACGCGAAATTGAAGAAATGCGTGCTTCAGGTGCTATTATTGCAGGGATGCATAAGGGATTACGAGATATTATAAAACCAGGTATTTCTAGTTGGGAAATTGAAACTTTCTCACGTAAGTATATTGAAAGCCATGGTGGTGTTGCTGAACAAATTGGCTTTGAAGGCTATAAATATGCGACTTGTGTCAGCATTAATGATGAAATTTGTCATGCTTTCCCACGTAAAGGGTTAATTTTAAAAGATAATGATTTAGTTAAAGTAGATACAGTTGTTAGTTTACATGGCGCAATGAGCGATTCTTGTTGGAGTTATGTTGTTGGTGAATCTACACCAGAAATTGATAAATTAATGGCAGTAACGCATAAAGCCCTTTACTTAGGAATTGATCAAGCCGTTATTGGTAACCGTATTGGTGATATTGGTCATGCTATCCAAACTTATACTGAAGACCAAATGGGCTATGGTGATGTTCGCGAATACGTTGGACATGGCATTGGACCTACCATGCATGAAAGTCCTTCCGTACCTCATTATGGTCAAGCTGGTAAAGGATTACGTCTTAAAGAAGGGATGACAATTACTATTGAACCCATGATTAATATTGGCGGTTGGGAATCAGAAAGTGATGATCCTAACGGTTGGACAACAAGAACTGCTGACGGTAGTTTGTCGTGTCAATATGAACATGTTATTGTTATCACAAAAGATGGTCCTAAGATTTTAACCTCTCAAGATCCAGAATTTGATGCGAAATATTTATAAAATAGATAGCTACAATGAACTGCTAACTTAATTGTTTAGCAGTTTTTTTGTATAATGTAGCGGATTCATGATAGAATTGTAATATTCGTAGAGTTTGAGATAAATTAATGGGATTTTGTATATCGTATAAAGAAAAAAAGGAGAAGTTAATTATGAAAGTTAGAAAAGCAATTATACCTGCAGCAGGTTTGGGAACTAGATTTTTACCAGCAACAAAAGCAATGGCTAAAGAAATGTTACCTATCGTGGATAAACCAACGATACAGTACATTGTTGAAGAAGCTAAAGCAGCAGGGATTGAAGATATTTTAATTGTTACGGGTAAAGGGAAACGCCCAATTGAAGATCATTTTGATTCAGTACCTGAATTGGAAGCTAATCTTAAAGCTAAAGGTAAATTAGAACAATTAAAAATGGTTGAGCAAACAACTGATATTAATTTGTTCTTTATTCGCCAGTCACATCCTAGAGGTTTAGGGGATGCTGTTTTAATGGCTAAAGACTTTGTTGGTGATGAACCCTTTGTTGTTATGTTGGGTGATGATATCATGCAAGATAAGGTACCATTAACAAAACAATTGATGGATCGCTATGAAGAAACACATGCTTCAACATTGGCTGTAATGGAAGTCCCACATAAAGAAGTATCAAAATATGGGGTTATTGCACCACAAAGTGAAGTGTCAAAAGGGCTATATGATGTTGAAAAATTTGTTGAAAAACCAGCTGTTGATGAAGCACCAAGTGATTTAGCTATTATTGGTCGTTACTTGTTAACACCAGAAATCTTCGGGATGTTAGAAACACAAGAACCTGGTGAAGGTAATGAAGTCCAATTGACTGATGCTATTGATCGTTTAAATAAAGTGCAACGTGTATTCGCGCATGAATTTAAAGGTGATCGTTATGATGTTGGAAATAAATTCGGTTATTTAAAAACAAGTATTGATTTTGGTTTGAAACATCCAGAAGTTAAGGATGAACTTAGAGAATACATTAAAGAGTTATCTAAAAAATTATAATAAAATTAGAAGATTGGGCTGATTTTAAATGCTCAATCTATTTTTTTGTCTAAATGTGATACAATTTATTCTTATATAGATGTATTTCGCGGAGGAATCGTATGAAAAGTAAGTTCGTTCAGTTTATTAAAATATTTAAAACACAATTTATTAATGCCGATGTTAGTAATTCTTCGGTTATTATTGCGTACTATACGTTATTATCGATTTTTCCAGCAATTATTTTTATTGGTAATTTAATACCAATGCTTCATTTAAAGGTGTCCGTTATTTTAGAATATGTAAAAGTTGTGATGCCATCCGCGATATATAGCATTTTAGCACCGTTTATTGAATCGTTTCTGAAAAATGGAAATGGTGGATTATTGTCAATTGGTGCTGTCGTAACGTTATGGACGACAAGTAAGGGGATTAATGCATTGAAGAAAAGTTTCAACCATGCCTATAGTGTTGAAACGAAGCAAAATCCAATTGTTGGGCGAATTGTATCGTTTGTGTTAACGATTGGGTTAGTTATCTCCTTAGGTGCTATTATTTTGTTCTTTGGGTTCAGTCAAATAGTAGTTGAGGTGTTGACACCCATTTTACATTTGCCGGGAGAATTTTTAACTGTGATTACCACGGTTAAATGGCCTGTCGCCTTAATCGGTATTTTTATTATTATTTTATTACTTTATCGGATATTACCTAGTGCAAGACTTAGGTTCAGGGCAGTTTTACCAGGGGCAATTTTGACAACCATTGGGTGGATTTTATTGACCCAAGTATTTTCGATATACGTGCAGTATTTCGGTGGCGCTTTTAGTAGTTATGGTGCAATCGGAACAGTAATGATTATGTTATTCTGGCTGGATTTTGGGGCATGGATAATCATGCTAGGTGCTGTTCTTAATGCATCGATTGCTATTGTTCGACATGGTGAAGTTGAAGCACAATCTATTCAGCTAAATAGCTTATTTAAGCAATATAAAAGTCGATTTAGTAAGAAAAAATAAAATATTATAAATCGTTAGGGGAGGTAAGTTAATTGAAAAATAAGTCGATTAATTTAAAAAATCATGTCGGTGTATTTATTGTTATGTTTAGTGTGAGCTTGTTTTTAGTCTTACCTCAGATACTCGCACATAGTTTAGTTTTAGGTTCTGATTCTTTATTTCATTTTAATCGTATTTACGATATCTATATGCAATTTAAAACAGGCAATTTTAACTATTTCCAAACAAATTACGGGTTTCAACAAAGTGGTCGGATTATCAATGCTGTGTATGGGCCTGGATTTGCTTATCTGCTAGGTGGGTTGCTACTACTCGTACATAGTTGGTTTAATTTTCAGGTTATTTCTTCTTTTTTAATTTTCTTTATTAGTGGTTACTCAATGTATTTACTAGCTAAAGAAATAACTTCGACCAAAGATATCTCACTATTAATGGCTGTTCTTTTTATGGGTAGCTTGTGGATTGCGCGATGGTCAACTGAGCAAAATTTTATGGCTTGGGGTATCATGCTAGTGCCACTAGTTGTTTTAATGGGTGTTAAAATGATCAAAAATAACGCAGAAGGATTGCGAATTCTACCCTTAGCGTTAACCATGTCGGTAATGATACAGGTACATGTTTTAAGTGCCTTGATGTCGATTGGTGTCCTATTCGTTTTTTTTATAGTTGGTTTTATTCAAACGAATCAAAAATCGAAACTATTATTAACCTGTTTTTGGGCGGGGTTATTATCGTTAGTTCTGACATTTAATGTTTGGGGTGCCATGTTAGATGTTTTCGCAAACAATAAATTATACGCACCGCACGTTAATGTGATGATGTCCAATTCAACTATGAATTTATCGATGGGGGGGCCAACGCTTACTAAAATTGGTTTGGTTATGAGCTTCATATTTGTAGTACAAATTAGTTTATTGTTTATAAAACAAGCAAAATTTACGGTTACTAATAAAGTAGTAACTAGTTTAGGTTTAGTTTTCTTAGTCTTAACGTCAAAATTAGTTCCTTGGACGGATTTAGCCCAGGTTATCCCATCAATACAAAGTTTCTTGCAATACCCACGTCGCTTTGAAGGGTTCGCTGTAGTTTTATTATTAGCGGGTTTTAGTGCAACACTATCAAGTAGTTCATTTAAAAATTATCGGAAGTATATTGATCTATTCTTAATTGTTGGAGGTCTTGTTGTCGGAGTACAATCGTATTTAGAAATTCAAAAAAGTAATGAAGCATGGCATACTAATCAGTCGATAGTTTCTCCCAATAATGTTGATATCGCAGATAATACGAGTAACGAACAGATTACCAAAGCATTTATGAGTTCAAATCTAGATGATGGTTTAAAGTTGATTACCAAGGCATCGCCAGACTATTTACCTAATAATCGAGTATTAAGTGAACGTCCTTATCATGATTATCGATTAGACATGAAAAAAAATAAAGATGAAGTAAGTAAAACGATTAATAGTGAAGGAAAGTTAAGTCTGAGTTGGAACGCAACAAAAAAAGGAAATGAGATTTCTTTACCCGCGATAGTCTATAATAATTCAACTGTTCAATTAAATGGTAATAGCCTTGATCCTAAAAAAATGACCTTGTCAACTATGGGTAGTCCAACCGTTAAAGCAACTAAAATAGGTACAAATAGGTTAGTCATTGGTTATCATACGAAAATAATAACAAGAATTAGTTTAATCATCGTTCTAGCCACTTGGATAATTAGTTGCGTTAGTGCTGTTTTTATAAAAATCACTGATTATAAAAAAGAAATTAAGTTATGATATAGTTTTAACAAGTAATAGGGACTTCAAAAAGAGAACATAATTAATGATGTTCTTTTTCTGTATTAAAAATGAAATATAATACTTTTAAATATAACGTATAATTAAAAGTGTAGAGCACTACAACTTTGAAAGCGTGGTCAAAATGTTTAGAATATCATATCAGTTGACAATAAGATTAAACAATGATTAGACAAACGATTTTAAGTTTCATTTAAGTCTGGTAACATGTATAATAAATTATTGTGTCATTGTATACATCTAAAAAATTTAGGGGTAATTAATTATGAGTGAAGATAATATTAAACACCAAGGTAGCCACAAGAAGCATCATCATAAAAAGAAAAAAATGAGTACACTGAAAAAATGGGGGATTGGTGTCGGAATCGTCGTTGCCGCACTATTGGTTATTGGTGGTGTGTTGATGGCGAAGGTTTATCTAGATGCAAAAGACGTTGTAGATAATACATATCAAAAAGTAAATGTTAAAAGTAAACGAACAACCGGGAGTGTCTCTCTTGATAAAGAGGCGCCTTTCTCAGTTTTAATTTTGGGTGTTGATACGGGCGAAGATGGGAGAACAGATCAAGGTCGATCGGATACAATGATGGTTGCGACAATTAATCCTAAAACAAACTTGACGACATTAACGAGTTTACCTCGTGATACGAAGATTCCGATTACAGGTCACGGGACAGATAATAAATTAAATGCTGCATATGCTTATGGGGATGTTTCCTTAGCGATGGATACTATTCAAAACTATTTAAATATTCCAATTGATTACTATGTTCAGATGAATATGAAGGGCCTGGAAGAATTAACGGGTGCCGTTGGTCCAATTACGGTCAATAATCCATTTGCTTTTTCAGCGGGAAGGCATCAATACGTAAAAGGTGATATTGAGTTAACTGAAAGTAATGTTTTAGACTTTTCTAGAATGAGACATTCTGATCCTAATGGTGATTACGGGCGTCAAAAAAGACAACGCTCGGTTGTGACTGAATTAGGTAAAAAAATAGCTTCTATTGATGGTGTCACAAATTATCAAGCAATTTTGAGTGTACTTGAGAGCAATATGAAAACAAATTTGAAATTTTCTGATATGAAAAAAATAGTGACTCAGTATCGTAGTGCTATAGGCACAATTAAAGATGTTCAACTTCAAGGACAATCACAAATGATAAATGGTGTGTCGTATGAAGTTGTTCCATCAGCACAAGTAACGAAAGTATCCAACATGATCAGAAAACAATTAGACTTAGACTAGGAGAATTATATCAATGGAAGAGACAATCAATCTTGAACAAGTTTTTAGCATTTTAAAGAAACATCTTAAATTAATTATTGGGTTAATAATTGCGGGGGCACTATTAGCATTTTTTGTAACCATGTTCTTTATGACGCCAAAATATAACTCGACTGTTCAAATATTAGTTAATAGAACAGAAACTGCCAATAATGTAGGGGCTGCTTACAATACACAGCAAGCAGATGTCCAAATGATTAATACGTATAAAGACATTATTCAAAATAAAATTGTACTAGATCCTGTGAGAAAAGAAATTGCTAAAAAAGATAATTTCGTTGGTACGAGTGATGATTTAAAAAATCAGATAAGTATATCAAATCAAGAAAATTCACAGGTTTTTAGTGTAACTGTTAAAGATACTAATGCATATCGCGCGGCTGATATTGCAAACTCTGTTGCTGATACGTTTAAAAATAAAATAAAAAAAGTGATGAAAGTTAATAATGTAACAATTGTTGCTGATGCAGTTGCAAAACCTAATGCAGTATCACCTAATAAAAAGATGAATGTATTAATAGGTCTGTTACTAGGGGGGCTTATCGGAATTGGGATTGCATTCGCAATAGAACTTTTTGATAAAACAGTTAAAAACGCTGATTTTTTGACAGATCTTGGTCTTTCAAACTTAGGTATGATTAACCATATTGACGAAACTAATAAGAGTCAAGGACTTTTTGGACAATCAACACCAAGAAAAAGAAAGCATACTAATTAAAATAGATAAGGGGTTATTGAATGATGAGTTTATTAAAAAAAGATAAAAAGTTATCAACTGATAGTATTGATAACGGTGTTGGATTAATTACTGTTACTCAACCAACATCAACGATTGCAGAACAATTTAGGACTGTACGTACGAATATCCAATTTTCAAGTGTTGATAAAGAAATGAAAGTTATTATGGCGACATCATCAGGTCCATCAGAAGGCAAGTCAACAGTTATAACTAATCTTGCTGTAACATATGCTAATCAAGGACTGAAAGTATTGTTAATTGATGCCGATATGCGTAGACCAACTGCGCATCAAACTTTTGGTTTGAGTAATGAAACCGGGCTTACAAATTGTTTGACTGAAAAAAGTATTGATGTTGCAAAAGCAGTTGAAGAAACACCAATTGAAAATTTATATGTTATGCCTGCAGGTCCTACTCCACCGAACCCTTCAGAATTATTGAATACAAAACGGATGGATTCTTTAATTACAGCTGTCGCTGAACAAATGGATATGGTTATCATCGATACACCACCATTAATTTCTGTAACAGATGCACAAATTGTTGCAACAAAAGTTGATGGTACAATTTTAGTTGTGAGACAAGGTGTGGCAAATAAAGGTGCCGTTTTGAAAGCAAAAGAATTATTAGATACCGTTCATGCAAGAATCATTGGGACGATTTTGAATGATGTTTCAGGTAGTGATGAGTCAGGTTATTATGGTGGGTATTATGGCTATTATAAATAATAATTAAGTAGACGTAGGATAATTTAAGGAAGCAGGGATTATAGGTGACTAGGAAAAGTAAACAGGTTGTTTTAACTGGATTGGATAGTTTGATTTGGGTAGTTTCAATTTCATTATCGAGGTTATTTTTAGGGCCGTATATTAGTTTTAGTAACTCTGATTTATTGGAATTTGGGTGTATATGTTTGATTTTATACCTAATAATTGGATACTCATTAAACCTCTTTTCTAAAATTAATAGGTATGCTAGCTTTAAAGAAATAATTGCAATTTTTATTGCAATAACAATTACAGCAGTTATTAGTAATATTAGTTATTTTTTCATAAGTTCAAATTATAGTATTCGTTTTGGAATATTAACTTATTTACTGGCCCTCCTTTTTATTGGTGGCAGCCGATTTGCATGGCGCTATCTTGTTGAAAATATCTTTAATAATGAAGAATCAGAAACATTAATTACAACATTAATAGTCGGTGCAGGGGATGGCGCAGAAGCTTTAATGGAAAGAATACAAAGAGATAATGCCGACTTGAATGTTATTGGATACGTCGATAATGATATTCAAAAACAAAAAATGTGGATGATGGGTAAGAAAGTTTTGGGAACTTTCCAAGAAATTCCAATGATTGTCGAAGAATACGATGTTGAACAGGTCTCAATTGCTATTCCTTCATTAAGTCCCCATAATTACGAGGACTTGTTAGATATTTTAAATCCTCTAAAAGTTAAAATTAATCGCATGTCAAGTTTTGAAGATATGTTAGAAGACAATAGTGATTCTAGAAAAATGCATGAGATTGACGTTGTTGATTTACTGGGTCGACAAGAGATTAAACTTGATATGGCTAAGATTGAAAGCAAAATATATGGTAAAACAATTTTAGTTACAGGAGCGGGTGGCTCTATTGGTTCAGAAATTTGTCGACAGGTTAGCAAATTTGGTCCTAAACGACTAATTTTACTAGGACATGGAGAAAATTCAATTTATTTGATTCATCAAGAATTAAAAAATCTTTATGCTGGGAAAATTGAAATTGTGCCGATTATTGCGGATGTTCAAGACCGGGCACATATTTTTGACTTAATGGCACAATATAAACCAGAAATAGTCTATCATGCTGCAGCACACAAACATGTACCATTAATGGAAGCTAACCCAACTGAAGCCATTAAAAATAATGTTTATGGTACGAAAAATGTTGCTGAAGCTGCTAAGTCTGCAAATGTGAAATCATTTGTAATGATTTCAACTGATAAAGCAGTAAATCCGCCTAATATTATGGGGGCAACGAAACGTCTCGCTGAAATGATTGTAACTAGTTTGAATGAACCAGGTCATACAAAATTCGCCGTTGTTCGTTTTGGTAATGTTCTTGGTAGCCGTGGTAGTGTTGTACCACTGTTTAAGAAACAGATAGCTAAAGGTGGACCAGTTACTGTTACTGATCTTAGAATGACAAGATTCTTTATGACAATTCCTGAAGCTAGCCGTTTAGTGATTCAAGCGGGGACGCTATCTAAAGGTGGAGAACTATTTATCTTAGATATGGGTAAACCGGTTAAAATTGTTGATTTAGCACGAAAAATGATTAAATTAAGTGGATATACTGAAAACGATATTGATATTGTTGAGTCAGGTATGAGACCTGGAGAGAAACTGTATGAAGAATTATTAGTAAGTAGTGAAAAACAGCAAGAGCAAGTATTTGAAAAAATTTTCTTGGGTAAAGTAACACCATACAAGATTGATGAAATTATGAGTTTTGTTAAGAGTGTAGAGCCGTTAACTGGTACTGCTTTGAAAAAAGAAGTTATTAGATATGCACATACTCATAATGGTGAACCCTCAATTGATTCGGAAGGTATGCGTTAATGTATAAAAAATATTTTAAAAGAACAATTGATTTTGTTATTTCTTTAGTAGGCCTTGTACTTTTATCGCCTATTTTTTTAATTATCGCAATTATTGTTAAAGTCGATTCGAAAGGCCCTATTTTCTTTGTACAAAAGCGGGTAAGTATTAATAAAACCTACTTTGGTATTTTAAAATTTAGGACGATGAGAACTGATACACCTGATGTACCTACTCACTTATTGAAAGATCCGGATGCTTTCATTACTCGCTCGGGTAAAATTTTACGAAAAACGAGTCTTGACGAATTACCACAAATTATTAATATTTTAACAGGTAAGATGAGTATCGTTGGTCCTCGACCAGCACTTTGGAGTCAAGAAGATTTAATTAACGAACGTGAAAAGTACGGCGCTAATAACGTTTACCCAGGGTTAACTGGATTAGCACAAATTAGTGGGAGAGATGAATTATCTATTGCTGAGAAATCAAAAATTGATGGTGATTACGTGCAACTTTTATCTTTTTCAGAAGATTTAAAAATTTTTTTTGGAACAATTACATCAGTTTTAAAGAGTGATGGTGTAAAGGAAGGTAAGAGTGATGACTAAACGAGTTTTGATAACCGGTGCACATAGTTATATTGGAGGGGCATTTAAAAGCTGGATTAATAAATCAGAATCGGAAGATATATCAGTTGATATGATGAGCGTTCGAGATGATAAATGGAGAGGAAAAAATTTTGGTCTATATGATGTAGTACTTAATGTTGCGGGTATTGCACATGTATCTTCGGATCCGAGTATGGAGGATCAATATTATAAAGTAAATAGAGATCTCGCAATTAATTTGGCTAAAAAAGCTAAATCTGAGGGAGTGAAACAATTTATTTTTTTATCAAGTATGATAGTATATGGTGAAAAAAATGGACTACAAAATACTAATATAATTACTCGAGAGACAATAATGAACCCAATTGATTTTTATGGTGATAGTAAGCTACAGGCAGATGTAGAAATTCAAAAATTAGCAGACGATAACTTTAAAACGGTTGTTATCAGAACTCCGATGGTTTACGGACCGAATAGTAAGGGTAATTTTCCAAGGCTACTGAAGTTAGCTGAGAAATCCCTGATTTTCCCAAGTATTAACAATGAACGAAGTATGATTTATGTAGATGTATTAACAGAATTTATCAAACAGATAATTATTAATGATGCATCAGGCCTTTATTTCCCTCAAAATAAAGAATATGTTTCTACAAGCGATGTAATCAAAGTAACAAGGAAATTATTAAGAAAGAAAGTATACTTTATCTCTATTTTTAATCCGCTTATTTCTCTATTATCAAGGAAGTTTCGTGTTTTTAATAAAATATATGGTAGTAAAGTTTATGATAAAAAAATTAGCGAGTGCTCTTTCGAATATACATTAGGACTTACATTAGAAAATACGATAACGAAAATTTTAATGGAGGATAAGAAATGAAAAAAGTTTTAATCGTTGCGTCGGTTGCTTCAATGATTGAACAATTTAATATGGATAATATCAGAATATTACAAGAATTAGGATATAATGTGGAAGTTGCAACTAACTTTTATTCCGCTGGAACTATACCAGATGATATGGCTAATTCCTTAAAAAAGAAGCTTGAAGGAAAAAATATAATTTGTCATCAAATTGACTTTTTAAGAGGAATTGGTTCAATAAAAGCAAATAAAAAAGCATATAATCAGCTTGAAAAATTAGCAAGTACAACTACCTATAATTTTGTGCATTGCCATTCACCGATGGGAAGTGTATTAACTAGATTAGTTTTTAAAAATAATAAAGAAACTAAAATTGTTTATACGGCACATGGCTTTCAGTTCTTTAAGGGCGGGCCGAAAAAAGATTGGATATTATTTTATCCTATAGAACGTTACTTATCTAAATATACGGATATTTTAATAACAATCAACAATGAAGATTACTCAATTGGAAAATCTTTTGGTATAAAAGAAGTTTTACATGTGCCTGGCGTTGGAATAAAATGGGAACAATTACGAGAACAATCAACTAATATCGATGAATTGAAAACTGATTTAAAGATAAGTAAGAATAGTAAAGTGATGATTTCTGTAGGTGAATTATCTAAGCGGAAAAATCATATTGTGGGAATAGAAGCAGTAAATAAATTGAAAGATAAAATTGATATTACATATATTATATGCGGTGTTGGAGATCAAAGAGATTTATTAGAAAAAAAAGTGAAAGAGTATGGATTAGAAGAAAAGATTATTTTTACAGGTTATTCTGAAAATATTAAACAATATTTAGATATAGCAGATTTTTCTCTTTTTCCATCTAAACGAGAAGGATTAGGACTAGCGGGATTAGAAGCTATGGCTACTGGTCTTCCATTAGTAAGTACTTACTTAGGGGGGATCAAAGATTACACAGAAAATGGTATCAGCGGGTGTGTAGTGGATGATCCTACTGATATTTCCCAGTTTGTGAAAGCTATAGAAAATTTACTAGGCATCAATGATAAAGAATACGAAAAAATTGTTAAAAACAATATTGAAGTATCAAAAAAATATAGTATTAAGAATGTAAATGAAATTATGTATAGTTTATATTCTAAAATTTAAATTATGCGATGTTGTCTATAAATTGAAAGGATTCGCAATGATTAAAAACACAAAAATAGTATTGATAGCTATATATTTTGGAGAATTACCAAATTATTTTGATTTATGGTTAAAATCAGCGGAATATAATAATGAGATAGATTTTCTAATATATACTGATCAAAATATATCTACAACCATACCGAATGTTAAAATAAAAATAGTCAACTTTAAAGATATTCAAGCGAAAATAAGATCACATTATACATTTCCTATAAAAATTAATAATCCGTATAAGTTGAATGACTACAAACCGGCTTACGGTGAAATATTTGAGGAAGACATCTCGGGATATGATTGGTGGGGATTTGTGGATATTGATACTATATTTGGAGATTTAAAAAAATTTTTATCTGAGGATATACTAAAAAAATATGACAAAATAAATACTCGTGGACATTTTCAAATGTATAGAAATAATAATCAAATTAATAATGCATATAAAATTGATCATCATAAAAAAGGGACGTACAATTATAAGCAGGCATTTACAACTGATGACGCAACTCACTTTGATGAAATTTGGGGAACTGCAAAATTTATGCCCGACACAGATATGAGAATATATGATCCATATAAAGAAAAGGTCTATTATGCTGATATTTGGGTAAAAGCATTTCGATTTATAACACTTGATATTTCTGAGGGAAAACAATATCAAGTGTTTAGATGGCATGATGGGGAACTAGTAATGAATTATATTGATAACGGAAAAATTAAAACTAAAAAGATAGAATATATTCATTTACAAAAAAGAAAAATGCAAGTTGATGTTGAAATATCAAATGATGACCATAGCTTTTTAATTGTACCTAATAAGTTTATAACAGATGAAAAGTTGTCTATTGAAAATATAAAGAAATATAATGAAGGAAAATGGCCTAATGGTATCCGCAGATATTTCCAATATTATATTAAGCAATTATTTAATGGGGAGCTTAAGGCTAGAATACGAAGAATTTGGCTCTAAATATAAGATTGAAAATAGATTAACACTTTTTATCTGAATATTAAAATCACTAATAAATATTAAGGAGAACTTAGTCATGAGTGATAATTTTAAAATTGATTTTGTAGTGACATGGGTTGATGGAAATGATGATATCTGGCGGAATAAAAAAAATAAGTACGCGGGAAACAAAAATTTAAATGCGGATGAACGTTTCAGAGATTATGATATTTTTAAATGGTGGTTTGAAGGTGTAAAAAAATTTGCACCATGGGTAAACCATATTTTTTTAATTACCGACAAACAAGTTCCGAAGTTTCCATTGGACATGAAAAATCTAACAATTGTTGATCATTCTGATTTTATTCCTGAAGAATATTTACCTACTTTTAATTCGAATGTCATTGAAATGAATATTCCAAGAATTAAAAATTTATCGGAACATTTTATCGTATTTAATGACGATACGTTTATAACTAACAAGGTAGATCCAACAGATTTCTTTTCTCAAGATGGGACTCCTAAGGATGTAGGATTAATGGGACTTATTCAACCGTCGGAAGAATTTTCGTTAATACCTTTTAATAATATACTTATTATTAATAAGTGGTTCTCAAAAAATAATATTTTGAAGAAGAATTTCTTTAAAATATTTAATTGGCAATACGGGTTTCAAAATGTAAGAAATTTCTTAGTTTTACCATATAGGTCTGTTCTGGGATGGTATGAACCGCATTTGCCTAGTAGTTTATTGAAAAGTACATTTAAAGAAATATATCAAAAAGAACCAGCTTTGTTAGCCGAACTTAGTAAAAATCGTTTTCGTACTAGAAATGATGTAAATATTTGGTTGGCACGCGATTGGCAACTTTCAAAAGGGAATTTTGAACCACGTAGATTTTCGTTTGGAAAGTTTGAGAAGTTGCCAGAAGATGGAGATTTTTCAAAAATAAAGCGCGCCTTAAAATCCAAGGCAAAAATAGTTGTTATAAACGACATATCGTTACCATTGGAGAGCCTTTCAGAAACGAAAGAACAATTAAGAAAAATATTCGCTGAACACTTTAGCTAATTAGGAGGATCTAATTATGAGTGACGTTGCAATTTTAATGGCTACCTACAATGGTGAAAAATTTTTAATGGAGCAAATTGAAAGTATTAAGAATCAATCATATGGGAATTGGCACCTATTTATTAGAGATGATTTTTCGAAAGATAATACCAGTAAAATTTTAGATAATTTTAAAAGAGATCCTAAAATAACGATACTAGATAGCTCGCTAAATATTAATGAAAAGGGCCAATTAGGAAATTTTGAAATTTTAATGAATAACGTTCCAGACCAGTATGAATATGTTATGTTCTCAGATCAGGATGATGTATGGTATACAAATAAAATTGAGATATCATTAAATGAAATTAGACACCTGCCTAACGAAAAAGTACTGCCTAAGCTTGTATATACGAATTATGACGAGTTTTTTGAAGTAGTGGGGGACGGAAGTGTGAACTACAGTGGTGTAGAAAAGAAAAATAAACCAACATATCAACGTATTTTTCTACATAACTGGTTAATGGGTAATACGATGATTATTAATCGTAACTTATTAGAAATTTCAAAAAACATCCCGATAGAAGCAGTTAATCATGATGCATGGCTTGCATTAGTTGCTGGATTATATGATGGGATTGGATATATAGATAGTGCGACTGATGGTCATAGAATGCATTCATTTAATATTACAAGAGGTGCCGATGCACATAAAAAAAGTACAATTATAAAAAGTAAGTTAATTGATTTAAAAAAATATAAAGTTAAATTTGATCGATTTTCCAAATTGGTTAATGAATTAGAACTACAATTTTCAAATTCGCCTATTAAAATAAAAAAAAGAATTACTATGTTGAAATATTTTGTAGAAAAGAAGGGTATCGAAGCCATAATATTTGGCAAAAAGAATGGTTTTTTTACCAATATTCACGGTCACAATACCTTACTCTATTTGGAGGAAATATTAAGGTTATTCAAAAAATAATGTTAGTATTTACATAAAATTTAATTAAAAATGGAATACAGCATAAGCAAATTTCATTAATTGTTTAAGAAATGACTATCTAGGAGTTTATATGACATATTTATTTGCAATAGTAACCAATTTCTTTTTGGATCATGTTCATGGTAAAAAAAATAATATCATTCCGTTCATTGGAATCGGAATATTAGCATGGCTAGCGGGTGCTGCTAGTAAGATGACGACGACCGATTATCCTAGTTATCTTATTAATTATGATAATAGTTCTTTAGCACCATATAATCACCAATTTGAGTGGGGCTATATGTGGCTTTCTCGAATTTTTGCGGCAAACGGAGTGACATATGCTGATTTTAGATTAATATTATTTATTGTTAGTTTTATTATTTTGACAGTTGCAATATTAAGATTTACAAAGAATTTAGGATCTTTTGTTTGGGTTTTTGCAATTTTTCCTTTTTTTAATGAGGCAACACAGGCACGTAATTTTTTTATGATTTCTATTGCTCTATTAGGGCTAAGTTTTTTACAGAAAAAAAATGTAAAAAATATTATTATTGCCATCGGATTAATCTTATTGAGCGCATCAATGCATTCATCTGGATATATATTTTTAATAATAATTCCCTTAAGCTTTTTGAGCGAAAAATATGTGAAAATTTTTGTACAATTAATTATTGGTTTTTTTGTAATTTTAACAATTGTACAATTTATTCCAGGTTTAAGTGGTTTATTGAAAAATATAATAACGAAAGTTTCATTGCATTCATCTAGGACACAATTGTTTGATAAACTGAACACAAGTTATGCTGCTGGTTCATCAAAAATAATGCTTATAGAAATAGCTTTATCATATTTTTCAATGTTAGGACTTGGATATTATTTTTTGAAAATTAATAGCCTATCAACTGAGATTAAAAATAAATTGAAATTGTTATTCTTAATTTCGTTAACTGGTCTTGTAGCACTCCCATTTTTAGTTATGTCGATACAATATCAACGGTTCCAACGTAACTCTTTCGCACCAATTATAATTGCATACGCGCTAATTAGGGAGCATAAAGATGAGATTGATAGTAGAATATTATTAAAGATTGATTTAATGATGGTGGGGATACTCTTATTAGCTGTTATAGCGTTTTATGGAGTGTTAGTACCACAAGAATTTGTTGACAGTATTCCATATTTAGTACATTGGAAATCGCTTTAGCATTGTCGTTTAAAGAAAAGTAATTAAGGAGTAAATTTTTGAAAAATATAGCTGTGATTATGTCAACGTATAATGGCGAAAAGTACGTCGAGGAACAATTAAATAGTATTATTGAGCAAAAATATAAAAATGAAGATAACATACAGATTTATGTTAGAGATGATGGTTCAACAGATAATACAATAGATATTTTAAAAAGATACGAAAATAAAAATTTGTTAAAAATAATTTATTCAAGCGGAAATATGGGTGTTAAACGTTCCTTTTTTGAATTACTTAGGGTTGTCGATGCTGATTACTATTTTTTTTCTGATCAAGATGATGTTTGGGTTTCAGATAAAATAATGCAATTTATGGATAAATTTGATTTGTTAGACAATAAAATAACACAAGCTATATTTTCAGATCTTATGATTGCTGATAAAAAGGCTGTTTCAACAAATATTAAAATGTCTAAAATGTTAGTAGGCGAAAATTATAATCATTCATTGAATGATTTATTATTCAATTTTAAAGTAACCGGAGCGGCATTAGCAATTAATAAGAAACTAAGAGATGAAGTACTTATGTTAACAGATGAAGATATTGAAAATGTAACAATGCATGATTCAATTATTGCTAAAATCAGCTCAGCAAGTGGGAATTTAACGTACATTGATAAAGTAACGGTTTACTATAGACAACATGAAAATAACGTCATCGGAATTGGTAAGAGTAATGTACACTTGTATGAAGTTTTTCGTAGATTAAAAATAAGATATAAACAATTAGGTCGGATTAAAAAGGAAAATATTGTTCTGTATGAAAGATTTTCTAATATCATTAAAAATGATACTGAAAAAAAAATGCTAGAAGATACATATAAGTTTTATGATACAAAGAATATCTTTAAAAGATATTCTTTGTATCATAAATTTCATAGTTTAATTAATACAACAGCACAAAGAATAATTATATGGTTTGTTTAATAGAGAGTGATTAGGTGGTTACTATCAATTTAATAAAAAAAAGTTTTAGGCGTAATTTTATTACGGCATATAATATGATAAAGTATATGAAAAATAAGATGAACTACGGAAATAAAAGGTATAAACAAGTAAAAATAATTGAAGAAAAAACTGATTTTATTAATAGCGTGTCATTAGTGGCAATTATTAAAAATGAAGCACTATACGTTCAAGAATGGATTGAATATCATAAAATTATTGGTATATCAAAATTTTATATTTATGATAACGAATCTACTGATAATTTAAAAGAAATTTTAGAACCGTATATTAAAAGTAAAGTGGTTGAATATATCTATTTTCCGGGTGATAAGCAACAAATACCAGCATATCTGGATGCTGTCGAGCGCTGTAAGACAGAAACAAAATGGCTATTAACACTAGATTTAGATGAATATTTAGTATTAATTGATGAAAAAAATATTGATTCTTTTTTAAATGAATTTAGTGAAAACGTTGCTCAAATTGAAATTGGTTGGGTGATGTTCGGCTCATCTAATTTGATTAAAAAATCAAATGGATTAGTTACTGAGACATTTTTAAATAGATCAAAAAATGATATTATTTTAGATTCAAAACCTATCGTAAATCCTAGATTAGTAATTGATATGAGAATACCACATTGGTATGATGTGGCCGGTAAAACGACTGATGAAAACGGAAATAGGTTATGGGGATATCCATGGACAAATGAAAAAAGACCTAAAATTGTATCAAGGGAACACGTGAGGGTTAATCATTACTATGCAAAATCACTTGAAGAATTCGAGAATAAAGTAAAAAGAGGATATGCTGATCAAAGTAATGATATAAAAGAACGTAGTTATCTTGATTTTAAGAAGCACGATATTAATGATGTCTATGATAACGGCATGTTAAAGTACACGGATAAAATTAAAACAGAAATTAAACGTGTACAAGAACTTAACAGATGAGGGTAAGTGTGATGTATGAATAATAATTCTCGAACTGGTATAGCAGCTAAAAATACATCAATCGCTGCACTATCGCAAGTAATAATGTTAGTTTTGAAGTTTGCATTGCAGACAGTATTTATTAAAACTCTTGGTGCCGATTACATGGGAATCAATGGGCTATATGCTAATGTGTTGAGTTTTCTATCCTTTGCTGAATTAGGGATTGGTGGGGCGATAACGTACTCACTGTACGATCCTCTTGCTACTAGTAATCATGGTGAAATTGCTGGTGTCATGAATTTATTTAGAAAAGTGTATAATGTGATTGGTATCGTAATTTTGATTATGGGTTTAGCATTTACTCCATTTATAACTATTTTAATGAAGGGCGGTAGTCCTGTACCATTTCCGCGAGTTATGTTTGTACTATTTTTATTAAATACGGTTGTTAGTTACTTTTTTACGTATAAACGTTCCTTATTAATTGCAAATCAAGAAGGATATAAGGATAGTTTAAATAGATTAATTTTTACGATAATGCAGACAGTATTACAAATTATCTTTTTACTTTTATTTAGACAATATGTTTGGTACTTAGTAATCCAAATAATTATAACATTGTTATCTAACTTGAGAATTTCAAAACTTGTTGATAGGGAATTTGAATTTCTTTCCGAAATGAAAACTGTTAAAGTAAATCCTAAAGTCATCAACTATATGAAGAAAAATATATTTGGGACTGTTTCTTCAAAAATTGGTACTATATTAGTTTTTGGAACGGATAATATATTAATATCGGCATTTTTAGGCGTTAGATTAGTAGGAATATATTCTAATTATATGCTGATTGTAAATAGTATTTCCAGTGTGTTGACACAAAGTATCTCTGCTGTCACAGCTGGATTAGGTAATCTAGGAGTAACGGAGGATGAAGATTATCAAGAAGTTGTGTTTTATCGTTATATGTATATAAATGCCGGTATTACATCAGTTATTGCTATAACGTTATACGCAGTTATTGAATCTTTTATTAAATTTTGGATAGGATCAAATTACGTCTTATCGAACTTTACCGTGTTACTTATTGTTATAAATTTTGTACTTGTTCAATTTAGACAGACTGTATTAAATTTTATTGGTGCACGTGGATTATTTTGGCCAATGAGATATAAATCACTACTTGAAGCTGTAGTTAATATGATAGTTTCAATTCTTTTGTTAATGACAACAAATCTCGGCATTAATGGTATATTAATTGGTACAATAGTAAGTAATATTGGAATTAATTTATGGTGGGAACCACTTATCTTATTCAAATATGGATTCAAACGTAGTATGAAAAAATATTATCTTAAATATTTTGGTTATATGGGAATAATTGGAATAGAATTAGGAATAATTTCGTATTTACTAAAAATTATTGTAATTCAAGGGATTTTCAGTATTTTGATAGCATCTGCTGTTGTATTTATTCTAGCAAGTACATTATTCTATTTCTTATTTATTAGATATGACGAAACAAATTATGTTAAAAAATTGGTTTTAAGAAGGATATTAAATAAATAATGATTTTTATTTTTAAAAGCTGTGTTAAGTAGTTATTGTAGCTACCATTTACAAAAATTAATTAGAATATTTTAGGAGGAAAAGTGTATGAAGGGAATAGTTTTAGCCGGAGGTAGTGGGACTCGTTTATATCCATTGACACGTGCATCAAGTAAACAGCTGATGCCGATTTATGATAAACCAATGATCTATTATCCAATATCAACATTAATGTTGGCAGGTATCAAGGATATTCTAATTATTTCTACTCCTGAAGATACGCCACGTTTTCAAGAATTATTGGGCAACGGTTCTGAATTAGGCATTAATTTAGAGTATGCCGTTCAACCTACACCAGATGGATTAGCAGAAGCATTCATTATTGGTGCTGATTTCATTGGTAATGATAGCGTTGCGCTCATCTTAGGTGATAATATTTATTATGGTCCAGGTATGACTAAGATGCTTGAACGGGCTGCAAATCAAACTGAGGGGGCTACCGTATTTGGTTATCAAGTGCGTGATCCCGAGCGTTTTGGTGTTGTTGAATTTGATGAGAGCCATAAAGCAATTTCGATTGTTGAAAAACCGGATCACCCTAAAAGTAATTTTGCAGTAACAGGCTTATACTTTTATGATAATTCAGTTGTTGATATAGCAAAAAATATTAAGCCGTCACCACGTGGCGAACTTGAAATTACGGATGTTAACAAGGTCTATCTTGAAAAAGGAAGACTACATGTTGAAATTATGGGACGTGGATTTGCTTGGCTTGATACAGGGACACATGCAAGTTTACTTGAAGCAGGGCAGTTTATTGAAACTGTTCAAAGAATGCAAAATATGCAAGTAGCTAATTTAGAGGAAATCGCCTATCGAATGGGTTATATTTCACGCGAACAATTAATTGATCTAGCACAACCACTCAAAAAAAATGATTATGGACAGTACATGTTACGTATCGCAGAAGAAGAGGATAAAAAGTAATGGGTAAATTAAAAGTATCAACAACAAAGTTACAAGATGTTAAGATTATTGAACCAGCAGTATTTGGTGATAATCGCGGCTTTTTTACGGAGTCATATTCAGACAAAGATTTCAAAGAAGCTGGAATAGATATTGATTTTATCCAAGATAATCATTCATTATCAACACAAGCTGGCGTTTTAAGAGGACTTCATTTTCAACGTGGAGAAGCTGCACAAACTAAATTAATTCGGGTCGTGACAGGGGCAGTACTAGATGTTATTGTCGATGTTCGAAAAGGTTCACCTACTTATAAACAGTGGGAAGGATATATTCTTTCTGCAAGTAACCATCGCCAATTATTAGTTCCTAAAGGGTATGCCCATGGATTTGTAACATTAACAGATGATGTTAATTTCCTTTATAAATGTGATGGTTACTACAATGCAGCAGCAGATGGTGGGATTTCATTTAAAACTCCTGAACTAAATATTGATTGGCCTATTGATTTTGACCAAGCAATTACATCTGAAAAAGATGCTGCACAACCAACGTTTACAGAGTTTGAAAAAGACAATCCGTTTGTGTATGGAGAAATCTAAATAGGAGAGGTGTTTTTAAATGAAAAATATTATTGTAACAGGTGGGGCCGGATTTATTGGTTCTAATTTTGTCCATTATGTGGTTAATAACCACCCAGATGTTCACATTACCGTGTTAGATAAATTAACTTATGCAGGAAATAAAGAAAATTTAGCTGGACTACCTGCTGATCGTGTTGAGCTAGTAGTGGGAGATATTACTGACGCTAAACTAGTTGATGAACTTGTTAGCAAAACAGATGCGGTAGTACATTACGCTGCAGAAAGTCACAATGATAATTCTTTAAAAGATCCATCACCTTTTATTCAAACTAATATTATCGGAACATATACATTGCTAGAAGCTTGTCGTAAATACAATGTCCGCTACCATCATGTTTCAACTGATGAAGTGTATGGAGACTTACCATTACGCGAAGATTTACCCGGTCATGGGGAAGGTGAAGGTGAAAAATTCACACCTGAAACACGTTATAATCCAAGCAGTCCATATTCATCAACAAAGGCTGGATCAGATTTATTAGTTCGTGCATGGGTGCGTTCATTCAATTTACAGGCAACAATTTCAAATTGTTCCAATAATTATGGACCATACCAACATATTGAGAAGTTTATTCCAAGACAGATTACTAATGTTTTGAGTGGAATCCGGCCTAAGTTATATGGTTCTGGTAAAAATGTTCGCGATTGGATTCATACTAATGATCATTCAAGTGCTGTCTGGGCTATTTTAAATAAGGGTCGTATTGGTGAAACTTATTTGATTGGTGCGGATGGTGAACAAGATAATAAGGCTGTTTTGGAGTTGATTTTAGAATTAATGGGTCAACCTAAAGATGCTTATGATGTCGTTAAAGATCGCCCAGGACACGATTTACGATATGCTATTGATTCATCAAAATTACGTGAAGAGCTTGGTTGGAATCCTGAATTTACTGATTTTAAATCAGGATTACAAGATACGATTGATTGGTACCGAAATAATGAAAATTGGTGGAAAGCTGAGAAAGATGCAGTTGAAGCAAATTATGCAAAAAATGGACAATAATAACTAAGAATGGACTTAAGTCCATTCTTTTTTTGAAGGAGCTAATTATGAAAATATTAATTACGGGTGTAAATGGTCAATTAGGAACAGAATTAAGTCATTTATTAGATGAAAAAAAGATTGTATATACAGGAACTGGTTCTAAAGATTTAGATATTACTGACTCAAAAGCAGTTAATAATTATTTTTTAGATAATCGCCCAGAAATTGTCTACCACTGTGCAGCTTATACAGCTGTTGATAATGCTGAAGAAGAACCTGGTAAAGCTATTAATGAACAAGTTAATGTTATAGGTACTCAGAATATTGCCACAGCAGCAGAATCTGTGGGTGCTACGTTAGTTTACATTAGTACTGATTATGTATTTGATGGGACTAATGATCAAATGTATACAGAAAAAACACCCACTGCGCCTAAAAATGAATATGGTCGGACGAAGTTAGCTGGAGAAGAAGCCGTTGCTAAAATAATGAGTAAGTATTATATTATCCGTACATCATGGGTTTTTGGCGAATATGGAAAGAACTTCGTCTATACGATGCTAAACTTAGCTAAAACTCATGATCATCTGACTGTTGTTAGTGATCAGGTTGGACGGCCAACTTGGACTAGAACGCTGGCTGATTTTATGTTATATGCAGTTCAAAAAAATATTCCTTATGGGTTATATCAGCTTTCTAATGATAATTCATGTACTTGGTATGAATTTGCTAGTGAGATTTTAAAGGATGAAGTAGTTGAAATAAGTCCAGTAACGTCTGAAGAATATCCACAAAAGGCATACCGACCTAGACATTCAGTTATGGATTTGAGTAAAGTTAAAGCAACGGGATTTGAAGTACCAAGTTGGCAAGATGCTTTACATGAATTTATGGCTAAAATTGAAGTATAGAAAAGGGGAGTTTTCTAGTGATTTGAGAAATTGAATCATTAGAAGTCACTCCTTTTTATTTTCACCCAATTTAATGCTAACATAGTACCAAGGAGATGATTCAAATGACAATACCATTAGGATTAAAGGCGGGAACTGACCCAATTCAACTCCATGATCGGTTACAACATAATCCAGATATTTTTGAATTCTATCTAAATGAATTTGATGTTTCTGGAGATGGATTAAAACGATTATCAGATGAGATTGATGAGGTGAAGGCAACTACGAAGAAGATTGTCATGCATCATCCAATGAAGGTTGGTGAACAATCTGTTGAATTAGCCGTTTCCGAAACAGCTGATCCTAGGTTATATCGTTTTGTTAGAGAAAGTACTGAGACATTGATTCAGCTCGCAAAAGATAAATCAATTCAAACCCTCATTCATGGTTCATATAATCGACAAACGCCAACAATTATTGCTGAATATCCTAATTTTGAGGTTGCGGAATCAGCGTTATTTAATCGGATGGATTATTATCAAAAATATGGACAAAATAACGTCATGTTTGAGAATTCGATTTCTGATTTATTTTATTATGGGTCTGAAGAGATGGATCAGTTTATTCTACAAAAAGGGTATCGCTTAGCATTTGATACATCGCATGCCTTTATTAAACAAGCAGGTAGTAATACTGACTTACAAGCGAGTTTGAAACGGTTAATGCCAAATATCGTCCATTATCACTTAGTCGATTCAATGGGTAAATTTCATGATAGTTTAACTTTAGGAAAAGGCAAGATTGATTGGAAGTTAGCATATCCTTTGCTTAATCCAAATGCAACGACTATTTACGAAATTGATTTAGAAAATCAAAATGATTGTCGCGAAATGTTGGAAAGTCATGAATATCTACAAAATTTAATAGAAAAATAACCATTGGTTTTGAACTTTCAAAATCAATGGTTATTTTTTTCGGTTATCAAACCAGTAGAGTAAACACCCTAGTACTAACACGATAACGCCGAATAAGATGATTTTCCAATTAAAACTTAACAGTAAGTAAAGTGAGATAATTAATGCAAGGCTTGGAATAATTGGACCACCTGGTAATTTGAAACCTTTTGGTAAATTTGGATCATTATTGAATTTAAATGTTGCTAGAATTGTTGGTACATATTGGACAAACGATGCAAAGACAATGCATGATACTAAGAATAAATAACTACCGCTAAGTAGCAGGAGGATGCTTGTGATAGATGTCACAATGATTGCGATAACCGGTGTATTGTGTTTACTTTGCTTACCGATTATTTTTGGTAAAAGCTGATGTTCATTTGCTAGCGATGCAGCCACAATAGGTGTATTGAATGATACTGAGATGGCAACCCCAAGAATAGAGATCAACATCCCAATGATAATGATCATATAACCCCACTGACCAAAGATACTTTTGAATGCCGCAGCAATTGGTAATGAGTACGATCCTAAGTTAGGGCCAAGGATACCCACGGCAACCGTTTGAAGTAAAACATATAATAAAGTCACCGTTGCAATAACGCTTAATAGTGCTTTCGGAATATTCTTTTCCGGATTATCCATTTTAGCAGCAGCAATCGGTAAAAATGAAAAGCCAGTATACATATAAAAAATGACACCAAATGCTGTATTAAATTTCGTAAATAACTGAGTGTTACTGTGAATATCAGTCGGAATCATGGGCGTAAAATGAGCATCCTTAATGAAGAAAGCACCGACAATAATAAAGAGTAACATGATAAATACTTTAGCTGCAGAAGACAGATTGTCTGCGAAATCTAGAATAGCTGTTCCAAAATAATTAATGATGCCTAGAATAATGACTAAGGCAATTGCTGAAACATCATAAATAAGCGTTTGTTGTAATGCTGGAAAAAGTATTTTTAAGACAGTTAGTAACGCAGCAATTTCGGCTGACAAAGTCACTACGCCTAATATCCAAGTAAATATACCAACTTGAAAACCAGTAAATTTACCGAATGCATTATAGGCATATAACCAAGCCGCACCATCTTCCGAAAATTTACTTGCTAGTGTTGCGTAACAGAGCACAATCATGGTGACTGCTAATGCTGCAGCGATAATTGTAAAGATACTGAGTGGTCCAATATCATTATAAATTTTACCAGATAATAAGAAAATCCCCGATCCAATAATACCGTTAATTCCTAACAAGAAAACCGTGAAAAACGTCATTTTTTTATCTTCTATTTTATTCATTACAATCCCCCTAAATTTTAGAATAGCCAATATGATGTTAAAAGGCAATTGATAGGTGCTATGAGGGTACAAAAAAAGCCAACAATTAAGTTGGCTTTTACGGTTAAACTAAATCGTTTGTGTAGATTGGTGTTTCAATGGTTTCAACAAATTGTGCTGAGATAGGGGTTACGAACATTTTTTCGTTATCACGATGGAATAAATCAGAACCTGTAATGTCATCCATGGCTTTCTTAACGGTTGCTGGATCTAAATCTGTATTAACGTAACGTAATTTCATATGGCGCGTTTTACCCGCTTCATTTTTAAATGCTAAATCTAATTGTTTCATATAATTTCCTCCTTAGGTTTGATTAAGCTAAAAGACTTGATTCTGTGCGGATGGTCATTTTAACGGTGTTATCACCAGTTAATGAAGCAACTGTAGCGCCGAGTTGTGCAATAGCTTCGTTAGAGGCATTTTCAGTAATGTTAGCGAATGAACGTTTACGTTCAGAGCCGTCAGAACTTAATCCCTCAACGATAACGTTTGTTTTTACCCAAGTTTTACTCATATATGTTCTCCTTTGTGTGTCTATATTTGATAAGTGCCGCGACGCCTTACATAGATAATAAAGAATCGGTTAACCATTTTGTAAAGCAAATACTGATATTTATTCTTGATTCATTTGAGCAATGACTAAAAGTACTTTCCGACCGACGCTATTACGCCAGTTATAGGCTGTTTGACGGCTAACATGATGACTGGCAGCAATTTCTGTGACTGTTTTGTGTCTAATATAACAATCGACTAGATAATGTTGTTCGGCGTTTGAACAGAGGTCATAGAGTGATTTAAAAAGGTGTTCTGTAAATAATTTTTCAGCGATAGTATCTTGTGTTTGGAGGGTTAAATCAATGATGGAATCAGTTGGATTAGTTGAATCATCCTTATTAGGTTCTAAATGCGTTTGTTGATTAGATTGTCGATTAATTAAATCAAGAAGTCGCCAGTAGACACGTTGATAGGCGTAAACCATGAAAGTTTGTTCATTATCTTCAATAGTTTTAGGGTATTGGTCATATGCAGCGCTGAATGCTAATCGTGCTTCTTGTACGAAATCGTCATATGAAGCATGCGATTGATTAATCGACATTCTTTTTAGAACACCAAAGATAAGTTTTTCACGGTCATTTTTCAGTAGAAAAGCTAGACCTGGGTTTATTTGATTTGACATATTAGTAGAGTTGCCTCGTTTCTTTTAAGATCCCTTGGCCAAGGTTCTTAATTAGAATACGAGGTTATTCAATTTTAAAATAGACGACGAAATGAGCGTATTTATGGGTTTTTGATGAGCATTTAAGAATTAAAGGTAGACTATTAATTTTCTTAAGATAAACTTAACAATTAGACTTAAGTTCACACAAGATTAGTTACAATTAAATCTGTAACATAGGATAAGTTGTTAAATGAAAGTAAGAAAAGGAGTAGGCTATTGAACTTGGAGAATGAATTAGAACGGGATTTTAAAGAAATTATAGATTATCCAGAAACACGCTTATTGACTGTTGGGTCTCAATATTGGCGAAACTTGTTGGAGAATCATCCAATAATAGACGTTACGGATGATCATTTTTTTACAGAACATGGAATTGTAACGGATAACTATCAAGTGAACATGGAGACAACTTTGTATATTCACCATATAACACACAGACGGGATGATTTACGATCCATTATTTTTGATAAGCATAAAGATATTTTATTATGTAAATACACAACAACAAATTTTGTGAATCGCTTGATTAATGAAAAAATTCTAACTTTTGTCGCAATGCGTGCGATTGTGTCATTAGTTGAAAAGAAACAAGCTCTACCTTACACATGTGGTATGTATCAGTTATTTCCAGATAGTGGGCCATCAAAACGGGATGCCTCATGGACGGCAGGACACCATCTTGCTAATATTTCCGATGTAGAAAATGGAACTGATTTATTTTTCAACAATGGATTAAGAATTAGAGTTCAAAGTAAGTATTCGCAATTTCTAAAGCAATTAAATTTAGCGCATCTTTTTACAGATATTCAAGTTTCTTTGGCCAGTAAAATAGCTGCAGAACTTGGTTTTGAAAATCCAACACCCCAATTTAGATATCATGATGCTATCTTATCTTTAGTTCAGAACAGACGTGATACCTATGTGGATAAAATAGATTTCATTAAGGAAGTTAAGCATTTATTAGCCATCTACACGTTGAAAGGGTATTCTGATGAATCACCTGACGACTCAATTATCAAAAAAACGTGTAGTTGGGCGCATACTAATAGAGGCATTATGCGTTACTAATTGTAATCATAATGTAACGGAAAAAGGCGTTATTAGACATGCAAATTTGATATAATTAAAGCTGATAATTTCGGAAAAATAGGGGGAAATATGAAAAATAAAAAGTTGTTAACAAAATTAGTTACGGTAACATTTGTTGCTATTACGGGATTTAGCTCAATAAACTTACCAATTGGGAATCAAAGTAAAAATGAATCAACAGTTACGGCAGCCACGACTGCCCAAACAAAGGCTCTCATTGAAAAGAATGGACCAACGATTCAAGCAGTGTCAAAAGATAAAAACTTGTATCCATCAGTGATGCTATCACAGATGATTCTTGAATCTTCTTGGGGTCAAAGTACGTTGGCAAAAAAGGCTAATAATTTTTTTGGTATGAAGGGTGCCTATAAGGGACAATCATATTCAGTTAAATCATTGGAATATAATAGCAAAGGGAAAGCTTATTATGCGGTGTCTAAATTTAAAAAATACCCAAATGCTAAAGCATCTATTCAAGATTATGCCAACCATTTACGTAACGGTGTAAGTTGGGATGCTAAGTATTACTCAGGTACATGGCGTGAAAAAGCTAGTACTTATCAAAAAGCAACAGCATCATTGAGTTTAAAATACTCGACAAGTAGTGCCTACGGTAAAAAATTAAATAACTTAATTTCTAGATATAATTTAGCTAGTTTAGATAATACCGTTAAAGTCGCTTATAATGGCGCAGCCGGTTCTGAAACAGTCAAAGTAGCTAATACTGGTTACCGTCTTTACAATCATGTTAAAGGAACAGCAGGTAGTCGTGATAAAGGTGCGGCTGCTAAGTTGACAGGTAAGACAGTCTATGCGGACATGCGTGGCGTAAAAGAAGGTAGCACAACTTGGTATCGAGTAAGAGTTAAAGGCACATCAACGAAGTATTGGATCTATAAACAAGCATTAAAATTAAGAAAAACAAGTTATTCTACAGTAAAAAATACAGGAAATTTTAATAATAAATCATATCAGTTACATAATCATGTTTATAATTCAGATTATTTATCTAAAAAGACAGGTCAATCAAAAACACATAATAATAGAACTTATACAATTAATAAAAAAGCGATTATTACTGATTACAATGGGTCTAAATCAACGATGTACCGAGTCAAAATTGGATCTACTAATCATTGGGTCTATAAGGGAGCCATTAATAAACATTAATTTATTAGGTTGTTGAACTAATATTGCTAAGGGATAGCAATAAAAAAATAGGAGAGTTATTGAAAATGCAGAAAAAAATAGTAATGGGTTTTGCCATTGTTTTGGGGATTGTAGCGGCTGGATTAATGAATCAATCAGTTTCGGCTTCATCAAAGGTAAATAATTATATACATTCTCAACATATTGCACCAAATGAGATTACAAGTGCTATCTGGGGTGGTTTTCCAACCGATGATATGACTTATCGTCAAGGTAAACCAGAAGGTGTTGTTGTTCATGAAACAGCTAACCCATCATCTACCATATATGGTGAAATGGCTTTTATGAAAGCCAATTATGGTAATGCATTTGTGCACAGTTTTGTTGACGATCATAATATTATTAATATTGCAAAAACGAACGTCATGTCATGGGGCTCTGGTCCTAAAGGTAACCAACGTTTCGTGCAATTTGAAGAAACGCGTGTTCATAGCAAGTCGGCATTTGCACGAGAAGTTAATAATGCCGCCTACTATACTGCCTATATTTTACAACAATATGGGTTGAAACCAAGTTTAGCAACTGCTAGCAATCATGGAGCGGGCGCAACAGTTTGGGCACATGCAGATGTCAGTAAGTATTTAGGTGCAACTGATCATGGTGATCCAGTTGGTTACTATAGCGAATCTGGTAATAAATGGTTTAATGAGTCATATTCAATGTCAGACTTGTATGATTTAATCAAAGAATACTACACACAATTAGGTGTGAAGGTCGCATATCACAGTGCAGCTGGATCAGAAACTGTTCAGATGAATAATACAAGTTACCGTCTTTATAACCATGTTAAAGGGACGGTCGGCGCAGTCGATAAAGGTTCAAGCAGCAAGTTAAGCGGTAAAACATTGTATGCAGATATGCGTGGTGTTAAAAATGGTAGCACTACTTGGTATCGCGTCCGTGTTAAAGGGACATCCACAAAATATTGGATCTATAGTGACGCCTTAAAATTAAGAAAAGTAAGTTACTCACCAATGAATGTTTCAGCTAAATTTAATGGTAAGTCATATCAGTTACATGATCATGTATACAATTCAGATTATCTATCTAAAAAGACAGGTGATTCAGCCAATTATAAAAATAGAACATATACAATTAATCAAAAAGCCGTTATAACTGATTATAATGGTGCTAAATCAACGATGTATCGTATTAAAATTGGTTCAGATGATCATTGGGTTTACACAGGAGCAGTCAATAAGGATGCACTAGTTAATTTAGAAATGCATAGTGCATCTGGTTCAGAAACTGCAAAAGTTAATAGTAATAAATATATGCTTTATAACTCAGTTAAGAACTCTACTGATAATACGGTTAACTATGGTTCTTCAACACAATTAACTGGGCAAACAGTGAAATTATTAGCTCGAGCAGAAAATAGAAGCCAAGGAACAACTTGGTATCAAATTAAATCAGGATTAAATAAATATTGGGTTTATTCAAAGGCCTTAACATTTAATCAATCAATTACTTATAAGTCACTTAAACAGACTGGAACCGTAAGTACGACAAGCACTTACTACTTGCATAATCATGTTTATAATTCAGCATATTTATCAGTAACAACAGGAAGAGCAAGTGATGCTACAATTAGAGGTAAAGCAGTTAATGTAGATTGCATGGCTACAATTAAAGAAAATGGTAAAGAAGATTCATATATGTACCGTTTTACAGTTATTGAAACAGGAAAGACCTATTGGGCTTATGGTAGCGTCTTAGTTGGTCGAACGAATAGTTAAAGCAAAAAAAGAAGCCATTTTATGGCTTCTTTTTTTGCTTTATTTTCCTGAAGAACGACGTGATAATTTAACGACGGCTTCAACTTTTGATGTTTGTGGGAACATATCAACGGGTTGAATATAATCAACGCGGTATGATTTTGTTAACAATTCTAAATCTTTTGCGAGTGTCGATGGATTACATGATACATAAACAAATTTTTTAGGACGACTCTTATTGATGGCTTCAATTAATTGATCATCTAAACCAGTACGTGGTGGATCAACAACTAGGGCATCAGGTACGAAACCTTCTTCCAACCATTTAGGTAAGATATCTTCAGCTTTACCAACTTCATATGTGGTATTTTCTTGATGTGATAGAACAGCATTTTCTCGTGCATCTTCAATCGCTTCAGGTGTTGTATCCATACCGCGAACTTCTTTAGCACCATGGGCAACATAAAGGCCAACGGTACCAACACCACAGTAAGCATCAACTAATGATTCATTTTTATCTAAGTTAAGAGCTTTATTGATTTCATCGTATAAAACGCCAGTTTGAACTGGGTTTAATTGGAAGAAAGCACGTGCTGATAATTTGAATTTCATTTTACCAAGACGTTCCATGATGAAGTCTTGGCCAGCGATATTAATGGTTTCGTCACCCCAAATAAGTGATGTTTCACCTTTGTTGATATTTTGCATGACAGAAGTAACCATAGGTAATTCTTCTAAGATATGCATAACTAGTTCACGTTTCTTAGGTAATTTTGCCGAGTTTGTGATGAAGGTTAATTGAACCTCACCGGTATCAAAAGATTCACGAACAACAAGCGTTTTGATAATACCTGATTTAGCTTCTTCATTGTAAATAGGAATTCCGAGTTCCTCTAATAACGCAACAACGTGACGAATAACAAGCATTGTTGTAGGACGTTGCGTACTGAATTCTTTTAAGTCTACTAAATCATGACTCTTTGGTTTGTAAAGTCCAGCGATGACGTGACCATCTTTTTCGCGAACTTGGAATTGCGCTTTATTACGGTATTCATATGGATTTTGCATACCGATAGTTTCTTTTAAATCATAGTGTTCATAACCACGCGGTTTATATCTTTCTAAAGATTGTACGATAACATCTTTTTTGAAAGCTAATTGGCCTTTGTAGTTTAAATGTTCTAATTCAATTCCGCCGACTTCACTGTATGTTGCGTCTTTTGGTTCAACGCGAACAGGACTTTGTTTACGAATTTTATGAATTTTAGCGTTGATATAAGAATCTGCAACACTAGTGACTTCTGCTACAACGACTTCGTCTGGAAGAGCACCAGGTACGAATGTAATCTTACGTTTGTAATAGCCGATGCCTTCACCATTAATACCTAAGCGTTTAATAGTTAAAGGAAAACGTGAACCGGCTTCAATTTCTGATCCAAATTCTTGATTGTCTGACATATTTTTATAAACTCCTTATTGCTTTTTTCTTATTATAACACAGGAATATTGGCATTTTGGCAGTTCAAAGATATAATAACAAGATAAGCATTTAAAGGAGTCTATATGACAAAAAAAATCACAAAAATAACCACACAAAAACGTGCTGGACGATATAATGTCTTTCTGGATGAAAAATATGCTTTTCCAATTGGGGAAGAAGTTCTTATTTCATTTCATCTTGCTAAAGGGATGGAATTAGATGAGGCATTAATTAAACAAATTGCTGATGCAGATGATCGTTCAAAAGCGTATTCAAAAGCGTTAAACTATTTATCAACGCAAATGCGAACCGTAAAAGAGATTAAGGATTATTTGAAGAAACATGAAATTACGGAAGACGCGATTGAAGAAACAATCGAAAAGTTATATGAATTTAGATTAGTAAATGATCTTGAATATGCTAAAAGTTACGTTAGAACAATGATGCACACGTCGGATAAAGGACCAACAGTCATTCGCCAAAAGTTACGATTAAAAGGTGTTGCAGCTGAAAGTATTGATGAAGCCTTAGAAGAATTTCCAGTTGATGACCAATTAGAAAATGGAATTAAAGTCGCCGAAAAATTAGTTAAGCATTACCACGATCAATCGTTTAGTAATTTAAAGAACAAGGTTCGTCAGGCATTAATGACTAAAGGCTTTAAGTCTGATGACATTTCACAAATAATGGATGCCTTAGAACTTGAAATTGATCCCGAAGCCGAATGGGATGCACTTGTTAAACAAGGGGATAAAGTCTGGAAACGGCAACGTCGCTTGGAAGGTAGTCAGCGCGCCATGAAAGTTAAACAGGGGCTATTTCAAAAAGGGTTTCAGTTTGATGATATTAATGAATATATTGAGCTGAAAGAACAAGATGAGGCGCTTGAATGATAATGTGGGATGACGCAAAAATCACAGCTTTTCAAGAGGCATTGTTAACTTGGTATGATAGTGAAAAAAGGGATCTTCCTTGGCGCAGAGACCATGAACCCTACCATATTTGGGTATCAGAAATTATGCTCCAACAAACACAAGTAAATACGGTTATTCCGTACTATGAACGATTTATGGAATGGTTTCCGAGTGTTGAAAATTTTGCTAATGCGCCAGAAGAACGTATTTTAAAAGCATGGGAAGGACTCGGTTACTATTCAAGAGTTCGAAACATGCAAAAAGCAGCAAAACAAGTTGTTCAAGATTATTCTGGGCAATGGCCGCAAACAGCTAAGGAACTGCAAAATTTAGTTGGAATTGGGCCATATACTGCCGGAGCAATCGCAAGTATTGCTTTTAACGAAGTTGTTCCTGCCGTTGATGGTAATGCTTTTCGTGTATTTTCACGCTTATTTGAGATAGAAGATGATATTGCGAAACCACAGACCCGACTTATTTTTGAAAAAGTCATTCAACAAATTATTTCTAAAGAAAGACCTGGAGACTTTAACCAAGCTGTCATGGATTTGGGTTCAAGTTACATGAGTGCTAAGAATCCAGATTCTGAACATTCTCCAGTTAAGTCGTTTAATCAAGCTTATTTAGATGGTAAAGAACTTGATTATCCAGTGAAATCAAAGAAGCCGCGACCAGTTGAAATGCCCTATATTGCTTTGATAATTGAAACAAAAAAAGGGTATTTATTTGAGAAACGTTCTAGTAAAGGGATGCTCGCAAATTTATTAGCGTTTCCTTTAATTAAGCTGGAAGAACTGGAAGACAAACCAGGAGACGTGTTATTAACGGATGATTTAGTTATAAAATTAGGCCAATGGAGCCAAGATAATTTGAACCATAAGTTGATTTTTTCAGCATTAGAAGGTTCCGTCGTAAAACATACCTTTACCCATCAAAAATGGTTAATTGAATTATTTACCGTGAAAAGTAAATCGTTTGACTTAAGTTATTTTCCTGGCGAATTCATACTTGAAAAAGATTTTGACCAGATTGCAGTTCCTAAAGTACAACAAAAAATTTGGGACAAATATATCAGCCTTTCTTCAAATAAATTTTAGTAAAATAGTTCTTTTTTTGGTATAATATTCATGCAATCGATGTAAAATGCACTACGTGTTTAGAAAGTGGGTTTTGGTAGAGATGAGTAATCAGTCAAAGGAGCCTAAAGAGGGCGACTTCATTACCATAAAGAGTTATAAACACGACGGTAGTTTGCATCGAACATGGCGTGATACGATGGTGTTGAAAACAAGTGAGAATATGATTATTGGGTGTAATGATCATACATTGGTGACCGAAGCAGATGGCCGGCGATGGGTGACCAGAGAACCAGCAATTATCTTTTTTCATAAACACTATTGGTTTAATATTATAGCCATGATACGTGATAACGGCGTTTCTTATTATTGTAATTTGGCTTCACCAGCCACGTTAGATAAGGAAGCTTTGAAATATATAGATTATGATTTAGATGTCAAAGTTTTCCCAGATGGTGAGAAACGGTTATTGGATGTAGATGAATATGCAGAACACGGGAAAAAATGGGAATATTCTGACGATATCGATAAGATATTGAAGTATAACGTCCGAACACTTGTGGACTGGATAGATAACGGGAAAGGGCCATTTTCTAAAGAATATATAGATATCTGGTACAATCGTTACCTCGAACTAGCGGAACGTGAAAATAATAAATAAAAAGGATAATTCTGAATTTTAAGTAGAATTATCCTTTTTATTTACTATTTTAGTGAGGTATTTTCTAATAAATTGAGCAGTATGGTAATATATAGATAGTTTAGCAACGGAATAAAAGGAAAACTAGACGAAATAATATAATTAATGAATGGATGAAAAAATGGCTACTAAAGCGAATATAAAAGATGTTGCAAGTAAGGCAGATGTTTCAATCGCAACTGTATCACGTTTTTTGAATGGTAAAACAGAGCGTATGTCTAAAGAGACAGCATTGAAAGTCCAAAATGTGATTAAAGAATTAAACTATGTCCCTAATGACGCGGCTAGACAGATGATTACAAAAAAAAGTCGAATGATTGCTACAATTGTTTCAGATGTGGATGATTATTTTGCCACAGAAATGTTTAAAGGTATTAGCTCAATTTTAGATGCACAAGGTTATACAGCGGTTTTATTTGATTCCGATTCTAATAAATATAAAGAACAAGGTATCCTTAAAATTATTGGCGAAAAATCGTTTGATGGACTAATCATGCAACCAATACTTAGAAAAGAAGCCGATTTAAGGGATGCGGTTAGACGAGACATGCCCATTGTTATTGTTGATCGTGAACTTTCTGATTCTAGTTTAGCTAATGTTGTTACAAATAACTTTGATATTAGCCAACAAGTAACAAGATATTATCTAAATCAAGGATTTGATCAAGTCATTATCATTACTGGTGAAGTGACAGGTATTTCAACTCGGGAAGAGCGGTATAACGGAATTAATTCGGTCAGTCCAGACACTAAGGTGATTGAGGTTATAGATGGTGATACAAAATTAAATCAAACATATGCTGAACTGAAAAATAGATTAATACGTGATGATAAAAGAACGCTTGTATTTGCGTTGAAGGAACGTTGGTTGCTTTACTTACTACCTAAAATTATCGCTGATGGATTCATGGTCAATCAACGGGTAGCGGTAACGGGATTTTCAGATACTGAAGTCATAAAAGCGATTAATTCAGGAACTTCGTTGATTAATCAAAATCCTTTTTTACTAGGTGCTAGTGCAGCAGAATTATTGTTGAATGAATTAAATGGTGAAACAAATACGAAAAATAAAAAAATAATTATACCTGCTGAATTTAAGTAGATACTAATATGGAAAAGACTTGCTCAAGGGTAAGTCTTTTTTTATTGTCCTTAAAATGTAATTTAAAGTTAAAAAAATAAACAGGCTAGATACCTTACTGGAGTAAACGTTTACCTTGTTTAGAAATATATATTTATATTTAAGACTTGCAATTATGGAATACTGCATATATACTATCCATGTAAACGTTTACCTAACTTGTTAATAGATAATGAATTGGAGGCGCTAAAAATGGATAAAAGAACTTTTTTAGATGTTGATAAATTTGCGTTGGGCTTTGCCTCTACAACTGTAGAGGCTAAGTTTGAGGATGAAAACATGGTGAAAACGGCTAAGAATTACCTTGCAGCCTATTTGACGGCATATTACTTAGCAGAAAATTTTAACGAGATAGAACGAGAAAATTTTGATAATAAAAATGCAGAAAAATTCGAGGACATGAATTTTGAGACATTAATGAATAGGGTAAAGAAACTCAATAAATATTAATATTGGAGGAAAAATGATGACAGTTATTTTAAATACATGGATTTTTGAGAATGATGTAGAAAATGGAATTAAACAGGATGAATTGGTTGATCGCGTTTCAAAATTAAGTGTTGACGGTATCGAAGTTAGACGTGAATATTTTAAAGATTTAGATAGTGAATTACCCAAAGTTGCAAAAAAAGCAAAACAATACGGATTAATTGTTAATTATAGTGTTCCTGATCAAGTTTTTTTAGACAATGGCACGTTAAACCCTAAATTAGTTACTTATTTTCAAGAAGGTTTAATTATGGGAATCAAAAAAATTAAATTTAATATTGGAAATTTTGCGGCATTTACTGGAGATTTAAAGCAGGCTTTTAGTGAATTTCCTTTAGACAAAATAACAATGAATGTTGAAAATGATCAAACTGCATTAAGTGGCAGTGTTAAGGCATTAACGACATTTTTAGAAAGTGCTAAACGACAAAATGTGCCTGTTGGTTATGTTTATGATCTTGGTAATTGGGCTTTTACGAAACAAGATGCTATTCAGAGTGCAGATGAGCTTTCACAATACACGGACTATATCCATTTGAAAAACGTTATTAATAATGCTGGAAACTTAATGACGTCGAAAAATTTAGATGAAGGAATGTTTGATTGGCGAGCTATTTTAGCCCATCTACCAAAAAAAGTGGCTTTCGCTCTTGAATATCCGATGGATAACAAAGCGTTAATTCAATCCCAGATAGTGTTATTAAAAAAAGAAATTGAGGACTAGCTTATGGCAACCCTAATACCGATTTTATTATTAATCACTTTTGTAGGATTTATTATTTATATTTTAAAGGGTGGAAACATCATGGTCGGGTTCTTCGTAATGGCTATTTTATGGTCTATCATTGGACAAATTCCATTCGATAAGGCAGTTCAAAAAGTATTTGCTGAACCAGCATTGAATTATGGACCGACAATTATCTATATTGCATTTGGATCATGGTTCGGAAGGGTTCTTGTTGATAGTGGGATTGCGCCTGCAATTTCAGAAGCAACAAAAAAAGTTGGGAAAAAACGACCATTAATAGCAGCTATTTTAATTGTTTTGGTAACAGCGTTTATTTTTGTAAGCGCATACGGAGTGGGATCTGTGATTGCGATAGGGGTTATCTTATTACCAATCATGTTATCCCTAGGTATTCCAAGAGACATCGCACTTACTGCATTTGTCATGTCAATTGGGGCACCAATGTACATTAATGTTGTTTTATTCAATCAAATTAAAGCATTTTTTCCAAATGCCGTATACGGCGGACAATACTTAATCTTCGGTTGGACAGCAATGACAGTTCAATTAATCGCGGTAATTATTTTCTTAGTTTTACATCGCAAGAAATTTACTCAAGAAAATGTTGATTCAAATCTAAAAATTATTGGTGAGACACAACAAAATTCTGAAAGTCGCCCCATACCAAAAATTGCATTTGTTGCACCAATTATTCCGGTCGTTATGAATATGATTTTCGGCTGGGATGCTATTCCAGGATTAACTTTAGCAACATTGTTTGCGATAGCTGTTACTGGAAATATGAAAGGATATAAAAATTTCGTCGACTTCTTGAATAGTACGATTCAAAAAGCGATTGGTGATATCGCAGGATTGATTATGTTTTTAATGGCGTTAGTGATGTTTGCTGGTGCTGCTCAGTTGAACGCTGTTAGGTTTCAACATGTATTTAGTCTGATATTACCGCATGACCATTTAATCCTTGCTATTGTATTTGGAGTATTAGCACCGCTCGCGTTATTCAGAGGTCCGTTACATGTTTGGGGTGCTGGAGCTGCAACTGCAGCGGTTCTTTCGGGAACCGGGTTGTTCAATGATGCCTTCTTATTACCACTTCTCTATGTGCCTGCGCTTCTTGCTGTTTCAACAGGAATCACGCAATCATGGAATGTTTGGGGCCTTGATTATATGAAAGTTCAATCAAAAGATTTATTAAAAAGAGGTGTTCCAATCATGTGGTTTGTTTCAATTATTAATGAAGTTTTAGTTTATTACTTTTTCGGTTAAAATTAAGAGACATGAAGGGAAGAAAATATAATGAGTGAAGTTATAACAATTGGCGAACCAATCATTACATTTGCCTCAAAAGATATGGATCAAAGCTTATCAGAATCAGTTAATTATGTGAAAATATTAGGTGGCGCAGAATTAAACGTAGCGATCGGAGTTAAACGCTTAGGGCATGATGTTGAATATGTTTCTCGAGTTGGAACAGAACCTTTTGGCCAATACGCGAAGAGTATTATTTCAGGACATGGTGTGGGTATCGATTATATTAGCGAAAGTGAAAATCATTGGACGGGGCATCAATTGAAACAACTCGTATCAACGGGTGACCCAGAGACTTTTAATTACCGTAAAGGGTCAGCTGCAGCTCATTTAACAAGTGATCGAATTGATGCAATAAATTTAGATGATGTTAAAATAGCGCATATGTCTGGTATTTTCCCAGCTATTTCAGATGTGGCCGAAAAAACATTTAGAACGTTATTAACACGCCTTGTGGATAACCAAAAATTCATTACATTTGACCCTAATTTACGACCAACATTGTGGAAAAGTAAAGATTATATGGTTGCGACCGTTAATGAACTGGCAGGTTATGCAGATGTTGTTTTACCAGGTGTTGAAGAAGGAAAAATTCTGATGGGCAGTGATAATCCAGAAGAAATTGCCGACTTTTATTTAAAAGGCAAACGGACAAAAACGGTAATTGTTAAAATAGGTGCAAGTGGTGCATTTATCAAAAATTCAGATGGTAGTATGAAAACGATTAAAGGCTTCAAAGTGGATAAAGTTGTGGATACTGTTGGTGCAGGCGATGGATTTGCATTAGGCGTTATTACAGCATTATTGGAAAACAAATCTATGGAGTCAGCCGTTTTACGAGGAAATGCAGTTGGTGCGCTTCAAGTTCAGACACCAGGTGATAATGATGGCTACCCAACACCTAAAGAACTACAGGATTTTTATAAAAAGGAAGGCGTACAGGAATAATGAAATTACAAGTCGCTATTGATCGCGTTACGTTAGAAGACCTTATGGAGAGCGTCAGCTACTTAGATGGTGTTGTCAATGTCATCGAAGTTGGGACCTCTTTGATTAAAGATTATGGGATAAATGCGTTAAAATCTGTTACGGAAAAAGTTAATCAATCAGAAGTATTATTTGATTTAAAGACAATTGATGAGGGTGTTTATGAATTTGAAAAGGGATTCTCTGCTAACGCGGATACGTTAACGGTTATGGCAAGTTCGTCAATTGATACGATTGAACAAGTTTATGAATTAACGGTTAATCAGAAAAAAAACATTCTGATAGATTTATTGGAAGTAGATGAGACGAAAATTGAAAAATTACAAAAATTTGATGAAGCCATTTTTGGATTACATTACTCACATGATAAGAAAGATCAAGATTTTGATGCCGTAAAAGCGGTGGCTGAATTCCATGCTAAATTTCCAAATATAAAAAAAATCGCGGTTGCCGGTGGTATTGATATTGAACAGGCAAAAAGATTGGCTGTTCAAGGTATCGTGGAAAGAATCATTGTTGGTGGTAAAATAATGAATAATGAGAAACCATTAGATATGGCAAAAAAATTTATGGAGGTTATTAAATGAGTTTACTTGATGAAATAATGGATGAAATTAACGCGGTCATTGCTAAAGTTAGTGATGACCAATTAAATGGTGCTGAGAAGTTAATTACGAAAGATAAAAGAATTTTTATCTTAGGTGCTGGGCGATCTGGGTTAATGGCAAAAGGATTCGCAATGAGATTAATGCATATCGGTTATACGGTCTTTGTAATTGGTGAGACAATTACACCGTCAATTGCAGAAGGGGATGTGCTAGTTTCTGTTTCTGGCTCTGGGACAACTAAGAGTGTACTTGAACCAACTGAAAGTGCTAAGAAAATTGGCGTTAAAGTAGTCGGGCTTACAAGTAACGGCGAGTCTCCTTTAGCGAAAGTATCTAACTCAGTTGTCGTTGTGCCTGGTGCAACAAAAGCTGATAATAGTGTAAAGTCAATCCAATTATTGAGTACGCTATTTGATCAAAGTGTGCATATTGCTCTGGATGCATTAGTGCTGAAGGTAAGTCGTAGAGACAACGTATCAAATGATCAGGCGAAGGCGAGCCATAGTAATTTAGAATAAAAAATAGCAACTATCATTTTTAAAATGGTAGTTGCTATTTTTTAGGATAACTATAGTTACAACAATGGTTGATTAATAACCGGCTGTTGTTGACTTAATTAACTCAGGTGTTCTATTAAATAACATGTAGGCGTAACCGTTAATGATTTGCATCCCTTCAGTTTCTCGTGAAGAATTGATACGGGTATACGAAACATCATTTGTTGTTAAGGCACTGTTATGATTATTATCAACTGTTAATTTCGAAGCGTTAACAGCGACAAAAGCGTCATCTGTTACGAGGTAAACTTTATTTGTTTTTGAACTATAAGCAATTGATTGTGGAGAGTCACCCACCCGGTTGGCTAATTGTCCAACGACTTTTACGGTGACTTTATTGTCGGCATCTATAGATCCCTTCCAAATTCGAATATACTTACCGGCTGAACCAGATCCGCTACCAATCATTGTGTATGAATAGAAGTTATTGTTATCTGCAAAAGTTAAATTATTACTTTGCATAAAATTACCATAACCATCGTTCCATTGCATATTAGTATAGTTATCAGGTGCTAGCGTTGACGAATTGATATGTTGAATAGTTACTGTGTCGGATTCAGTAAGTGATTTTGAGCTTGTATCACGATACATGTAGAGACCTTTATTTGAACCATTTGTTTTATAATCTAAAGATTGACCATGGCCTATTATGAATTCAGGACCGACTTTAATGATAGATTCATATTTTTTGTATGCATTATATTTAGAAACATAGAAATTATATTTACCTTTATAAGTTGAAGCAGGGTAGTTTGCTTTGTAGTAGCTAAGAGATTGCGATTGACGGAGGTAGTAAAAAGCCTGCCATAATTCTCCAAATCCCTTACTATTATTTAGATTTAATGCGTTCATCTTATCAGTATCAAAACGGACAATCTTACCAGTTCCTTTTTTCGAATCAGTTGAGATTGATGCATAAAGGTAGTGACCATTGATAACAAATCCTTGTATATTACCCCAATCACCACTTGATTTATATGAAGCAGTTAAGAAATAATTTGTTTTAAATTGTTTTGAACCAGTTGCATTATAAGTACTACCTGATTTTGTTGTTGCATCAACTGAAGAATAATTAGGCTTTTTTTGATAGAAATTAGTAGCCGCAGTATTTGCTAATTTATTGCCTGTATCTAGGCTACCATCATGCATATCAACAAGAACATCTGTAGCAGGTGTCCAGGCTGCTAAATAGCCACTATAAATCCAACCGAGATCGTTTTTCCCAGTTTTAACATATGAAAATTTAGCGCCATCTTGTGTTCGTGTTTCTGTTTTGGTGATATATAAATCAGTATCGAAGTAATTTTTTGAATAATGTGTTGTTTTATTTCCATAAATAGTGTTTAGTGGTGCGTTATGAATGTTAGAGATGTCAGACGTGATACGATATTTAGTTTTTGATGAAGAAGTTTTGATATCTTTAACGGTTTCGTAATTCGTTAATGCTTTAGTATTCACATAACCATACAAAGTTCCGTCACTATATGTTAGTTTTGAGTAGCTTACATTTGATGCCGTTGTAATTTTTTTGGAAATGTAGAAAGTGGTTGAGTGATAACTAGTACCATAGTGCATAAATGTAGAAGCACCGTGTAATGCTCTTGGATAACTGTAAACATTATAAGCATTTGTTTTAATTCTAACAGGTGTATGGTTACTATCTGATTTATCTGTTTTGGGAGATGCATAAACGGTTGTGGCTTTGGTATTTATATAGCCATACGCTTTTCCAGCACCATTAACTAGCCAAGAATATGATTTTCCATCTGATAATTTAATCGTTTTTGTGATGTAAAAAGTTGTTGAATGATAACTTGAACCATAGTGCATGAACTTTGATTTTGAATTTAAAGTTCGAGGGTAAGCATAAACATTATAAGCTTTCGTTTTAATTCTAACAGGCGCATGTGCAATGTATTTTGAAGATGATAGTTTAACTTTTGCTGAGACAGAGCTAGATGTACTGTGACTGGCTATCCCTAAGCCAAGTGCTGTAAACAGTAATGTGATCCCAATGAATTTACTGATTTTCATAATTTAGAACTCCCCTATAAAATATATTTTGTGCCTTCTAATTATACATGAATATGACTGATAGGCCAATTCATTATTTGAATGGAACGGGGTTATTAATACTGATCAAAAAGTTATGGAACAGTTAAATACCATGGAATGTAATATAAAAAAAATATATTATTATAAATAGGAATGATATAATTATTAGATATTTGGACAAAAGAATTGTTAAGGAGAATACAATTAATAATGACAAAAAATAATGGATTACTCTCAGTTGTTATTTTGGGATACAATGTTGAAGAGTTCATTGAAGAAAGTATTGAATCAGTTCTTAACCAAAGTTATGAACAATTAGAAATTATTTTAGTTGATGATGGATCAGTTGATGGGACTGCCGAAATTATGGATCGGTATGTATCACTTTTTGACAATATTAAAGCAATTCACAAAGAAAATGCTGGACCTAGTGCTGCTAGAAATGCAGGAATTGAAGCCGCTACCGGAGAATATATTGCCTTCGTAGATGGGGATGATTTATTACCAGTTGACGCATACAGTCTTTTGATGGGGTCGGTAAAGATGACTGATTCAGACTTGGCAACTGGTGCAGTTAAACGATTTAATTCTAAACGTAGTTCACGTTCTTACATTCATAAATTTGCTATTAAAGATACTGTTTATGAAACATCAATTGCAGAACACCCAGAATTAGTTTATGACACAACTTCATGGAATAAAGTTTATCGATTAAATTTGTTTATCGACAATAATTTGCGCTACCCTGTGGGAATGTTATATGAAGATATTCCTGTGATGATGGCAGCTCATTTATTGGCTAACCATATTGATATTATTACTGATATTGTATACGAATGGCGTTGGCGTGAAGGTGATAGCAAATCTATCACTCAAAGTCGAGGTAATGATATTCAACATTATAAAGACCGATTGGAAATGCTAGAGTTAACGCGTTCATACATGAAAAAATATGGGGCAACTCAAAATGTTATGGATGCATTTGATCTGAAATTATTAACAACTGATATTCCGCTATCAATGCAAGATATTCGAGAATCGGAAGAAGATTACATATTAGAATTTCAAAAAATTACAGTCCTACTTATTAGAACGATTAATCCAGAATTATTTAAGCAATTATCAATTAAAAATCAAATTCAATATGCTGCTGTGTTACAGGGGAATATTAAAGACTTAAAAAAATATAGTTATCGTCGTAGAAATATTGGAAAAATTGTTGAAAAAAATAATCGCTATCAATATGAAGATCCGGCTATCTCTTTAGATGTTGCTAAAGCGGTTGATGTGGGACAATCACAAAAATTCGAACAACGAATCTTAAATGTTTTTTCTGATGAAATGACAAGTGAGATAGTTATTAAGGGTTGGTTGCAACTCAATCAATTGAAAGTTACAAAAAAATTAGACGAAAAATTTACGGTTAATTTGATTAACATTATAAATGGGAAAGAAATGCCAATTACGTTTGAACGAGAAACCGTCAAGCGTCGTCGTCATTTATTTAAGCACCGTAACTATCGTTATTTTAGAATGTCATTTGATCAACAAGAGGCATACAAAATATTAGGAAACGGCATTTGGAAAATACAAGTTAATTATCAAGTTAAAAATATTAATGTGACGGAATTTTTAGCTAATCCTAAGCGTAAATTTATAAGTAATATTTTTTCTGGTAATGATTATCAAATTAAAACTGATTTTAGTTTTGACTGGGCATTAGCTTTTAATGCGATGACTTTGACAGCAAATGAAATAAAGACGGAAAAAAATGTTCAAGCTAATCTAATTCAAGATATTAGTGTGAATGATAGTAAATTAGTGGTCTCTACATGGTTAAATAATCCTGAAAGTACGAAGTTAATTGTTACTGAAAATAGTGATGATGAAATTGCGCCTCAAATTAGTGGACAAAAAATAAATGTTAGTGAACATCAAGTGAAATTTGAATTCTCAATAACTGAAGTAGCCGAGTTAAGTTCTGTAACACAAAAAAGACTCCAGTTAATTGATGAAAAAGAATTGAAATTAAGCTATGAGTTTGAACATGTTGATAAACCGCAAGAATATGAAATAGCACAATATAGTTTACTCGTTCAAAAGAATATGAAGGAAATGATTGGACTAAATATCGCACCACATTTTTCAAAACTAATGGATGTCCAGTGGTTAGATAATAGTCGGCTACGATTAATCGCTGAAAATACATTGTTTCAAAGTTCAGCAGAAAAAATTGTTTTACGTGTAATCGATCAAGAGGAACAATATAAATATCAATTTAATGACGTTACTGTCGATGATAACGGTCAAATAATCGTTAATTTGAATTTAATTAATGAACAACAAGACAGTTTCATTAAGGCAGCAAAATATAATCTTTATCTTGATTTTTATAGTGCTGACCAAGTTGTTCGTTCGCAAATTACAACTGAACCAGAACGTGTAGAAACGCTAGAAAGTCGTACAAATCATTTAGCAAGAACATCATTATACGAAACAAAAAACAATTTTTTGGTTTTAAACCAAAAATTATCGTGGGATAAGCAGGACGCAACCAAACGAAAACGGGCAATTAACTTCTCACTATATTACCCGCTACAACGTTTATTACCTTTAAAGAAGAAAACGATTGTCTTTGATAGTTATTGGGGCGCTTATTTCAATGGTAATGAAAAAGCCATTTATGATTATGTCCAAGAAAACATGCCAGATTATGAATGTGTCTGGTTATTCAAGGATCCGAATACAACAATAACCGGCAATGGTAAACGAGTTCGCTACTTCAGTAAAAAGTATTGGTATTACATGGCGCGAGCTAAGTATTTTATTGAAAATACTAACCTCCCTAACCAATATGCAAAACGAAAAGGACAAGTTGAAGTTCAATCGTTACATGGAACCTTCATGAAAACGATGGGATTTGATGAACCTTATTTCAAAGATGGTTCAAAAGGACGTCAGAATAATTTCATGAAACGAATTAAGCGTTGGGATTATCTTGTTTCACCTTCGCCATATATGGATGAAACAGCTAGTCACGCATTTAATTTTGAAAAAGAGGTTGTTCACTCTGGCTTCCCAAGAAATGATGTACTTTATAAAAAGAATAATGAAACTGATATCCTTAAAATTAAAGAATCTATTGGCATGCCATTGGATAAAAAGGTCGTATTATATGCACCAACCTACCGAAATAAAGACGGATTTGATTTTGAGTTAGATATTAAACAAATGCAAGCTAAATTGAGTGACGAATATGTGTTATTGGTAAGGCTACATTATTTCGTTGCCAATAAAATTGATCTAACTGAATTTGAAGGATTTACTTTTGATGTGTCTAATTATCCAACAGTTGAAGATTTATATTTAATTGCGGATACGTTAATTACTGATTATAGTTCAGTAATGTTTGATTACGCACATCTTAAACGACCAATGATTTTCTTTGCATATGATTTAAAAGATTATACAGAAGATACACGAGGTGTTTATCTCGATTATAATGGTACGGTTCCAGGACCAATTGTGGATACAACGGCAAAAATAATTGACGAATTAAGCGATTTTAATCATCTACAGACAACCTACGCGCAACAATTGATTGAATTTTATGATAAATTTTGTACGTATGGTCGTCAAGGGGATGCTTCAAAGCAAGTTTTTGAAGCAATGATTAGCGATCACTTATTACCACAAGAACCAAGCGTTCAAGTAATTAGAAATAAAATTAAAAAGATCGTTAAGTTTAATAAATGGTATCCAAAAGCATTTGGTATTATCGGTAAAATGTCAAAGAAAGATATTATTATATTTGAAAGTTTCTTTGGTCGTAAATATAGTGATAATCCAAAAGCTATCTATGAATACATGAAAGACCGTTACCCTAAATATAAGATGTACTGGAATGTGAACCAGGATTATGTTGCTTATTTTAAAGAAAATCATATTCCCTATGTGACACGATTCTCATTTAAAGGTATTTTCAAACAAGCTCGAGCAAAATATTGGTTTACGAATGTTCGTCGACCATTATGGTGGGTTAAACCTGAAGGTACAACAATTGTTCAGACATGGCATGGTACGCCATTAAAAACGATTGGTGTTGACGTAAATACAGGGTCAATGCCTGGCGTTGATGCTGCTAAATATCATAGCCAAGTTACAAAAGATTCTGATCGTTGGGATTATTCTGTTACGCCAAATGAATATTCGTCAGATATTTTCAGACGTGCATTCCGTTTGAACCGTAACCAAATGATTAATTCTGGCTATCCTAGAAATGATATTTTAACGAATTATACACAGACAGATATCAATCGTATTAAAGCAAGTTTAGAAATTAATCCAAACAAAAAAGTTATTCTATATGCACCTACTTGGAGAGATAATGAATACGTTAAAGCTGATTATTTCACGGCTAAGTTACATCTTGATTTAGATAAGATGAAAGCAGAACTTGGCGATGATATTATCGTTCTTGTTAGAACGCATTATTTAATTGCTAACTCATTAGATTTAACTGATTATGAAGGCTTTGCGCTGAACGTTGCTGATTATGAAGATATTAATGATTTATATCTTATTAGTGATCTGTTGATTACAGATTATTCATCTGTTTTCTTTGATTTTGCAGCGTTAAAACGTCCTATTATTTTCTTTGCATATGATTTAGATGAGTATGCAAATGATATTCGTGGTTTTTACTTTGACTACGAAAAAGAAGTACCAGGACCAATCGTTAAGGATACAGATGCTGTCATTACTGAGATTAAACGAGCATTTGCAACGGATGAACGCCATCACAATTATGATCAATTTGTAGCGACTTATAATGCTTGGGATGATGGACATGCAACTGAACGGTTAGTTGATTTTGTCATGAATGGACGCGTTTATGAAGCTCAAGAAACAGTAGTTGAAGAAACGACCGTCCATGTTCAAGATGGTGCTGAAGTTTGGTCAAAGGTTTATGGATCTAAAAATTATAAATTTGTAAAAAATATTGATGCCAGAGTTACAAATGAAGGTATCGTGAATAAAACGGGTTATTTAATTGATCCTATTCAAAAAAATAAAGTCGGTTCGACATTACTGTTTATCACGATGAGTGATGGGACAACCGGTTGGATTGATAAAAGTGAAGTAATCAATTAAGCAGTTTAAAGACGCCATTTGGCGTCTTTTTTTTGAATTAATTTATCGTTCAATAATGAGGATAAGTGAAACGCTATAATTGTTAGACAGGTTACGGTATAATGAAATTACTATACATAAATTAAAGGAGAACCATATCGATGCTTGATAGATTAAAAAAGTCTAAATTGATGTTTTGGTCACTTGAATTATTAATCGTTGCCTCGTTAATTTGGATGTGTACAAAAATAAGTTTTATTTTTAGTCCAATAGGAACGTTTATTTCCACATTATTTATTCCGATTATTATATCTGGGTTTTTATTTTATTTATTTAATCCGGTCGTTAAATTTTTAATGAAAATAAAAATCAAAAAATTCAAATTTTCTCGAACGTTGTCAGTTGCCATTCTATTTGTATTCCTAGCAATTCTTTTAGTTGCCTTAATAGGGTACCTGATTCCGAGAGTAGTCAGTCAGCTAAGTCAATTGGTGGTTAACCTACCAGATTATGCAAATGCAGTTAGTGAGTCGTCAAAAGATACGTTTAATCATTTAAATAAATATGCTTGGTTTAAAGAAATTGATTTTACTAGCTATTTAAACCAGTTTGAAAATTCTATTGGGACCTACTTCAAATCAATTGCAACCAATTTGACGAACTCGATAGGATCAATGATTGGGGTTGTAACGAGTGTGACAGTTGTTGCACTGACAGTACCTGTGATGTTGTTCTATATGTTAAAAGATGGTCAAAAACTAGTCCCAACGCTTAAAAAACTTGTTCCAGAAAAACATGGGGATGAGCTCGTTGAGTTACTTGACCGCATGGGTGATACAATTTCAGCGTACATTGGTGGACAAGCTATTGAATGTATTTTCGTTGGGGTATTTACCGCTATTGGTTATTCAATTATTGGTATGCCGTATATTTTGTTACTAGGAGTTGTGGCTGGCCTTGCTAATATTATTCCTTATATTGGACCCTATATTGGTATTTTCCCAGCACTGATTATTGCGGTAACACAGTCTACTCAAATGGTTATTTTTGTCGTGATTGTTGTGTTAATTGTCCAACAAATTGATGGTAATTTTGTCTATCCTAATGTTATAGGCAAATCATTAAATATACATCCATTGACGATTATTGTATTATTACTAGTAGCTGGTAACATTGCTGGGCTTCTAGGAATGATTTTAGGAATTCCCTTATATGCTGTTGTAAAAGTTGTTATTAAATACTTTTACGATATTAGACAATTGCAGGAAAAATAAGACAGTCATAACAGTTTATGATAAAATAAATTATTATTGATAACGACGGAGGAGCAAAAACATGAAAAAAATAATTACTTATGGAACATTCGATTTATTACACAAGGGTCATGTACGTATTTTACAACGCGCTAAAGCAATGGGCGACCATTTAACAGTTTGTATTTCAACAGATGAATTTAACGCAATTAAAGGGAAAAAGGCTTACACATCATATGAAGATCGTAAGTTCATTTTAGAAGCAATTAAGTACGTAGATGAAGTGATTCCAGAAACTGAATGGGACCAAAAAATTAGTGACGTCGTCGATAATCAGATTGATACATTTGTGATGGGTGATGATTGGGCAGGTAAGTTTGACTTTTTAAGCGATTACTGTGAAGTTATTTACTTACCAAGAACAGATGGTATTTCAACAACAAAAATTAAAAAAGATTTAGGGATGAACTTGTAAAATATTTTATTATTTTATCTTTTGTAGTAAGGAGAACAAAATAATGAATGAAATTAAAAAAATAGTCCAAAAAGTGGTTAAGCGGATTGGTCGCCAAATTTTAATAACGTTAAATGATTTTACAATTAAATTTTCAATTAAAAAACACCAAGTTGTCTTTGAAAGCTTTAATGGGCGCGATGTTAACGATAACCCGATGGCCATTTACAAGCAGACTAGACGAGATCTTGGTGAAGAAAATGCGAAGCTTTTATATTTTAGCGTTAAACCAAGCATGTACACTAAATTAAAAGAACAATATCCGGAAATTAATTTAATTAAACGCTTTGGATTTTCTTGGACTATCAAAATGGCGAGGGCTGAATTTTGGGTCTTTAATTCAAGATTACCTATTTGGTGGAAAAAGAATCCGAAGACTACATATATACAAACATGGCACGGGACACCGTTGAAACATTTAGGAATGGATATTGAAAATGTTTCAATGCCAGGTACAACGACAGCGTTATACCATGCTAATTTTAAAGTGGAAACAGCACGTTGGGATTATTTAATAGCGCCTAATCATTATTCAAAGCAAATTTTTGAAAGTGCATTTGCTTTTAAAAATAAATCCTTGGATATTGGATACCCAAGGAATGACATTTTATATGCGGATAATAATGAAAAAGATATTAGAGCTTTAAAGAAAACGTATCTTGGTAATGAAGATGCTAAAGTGGTTCTTTATGCGCCAACATGGCGTGATGATAGCTTTTATACTCAGGGTGTTTATAAATTCGAAATGGCTTTTTCATTCGAATCATTCTTTCAACATGTATCAGACGATACTATTTTAATTATGCGGCCTCATTATTTAGTTAAGAATAGTATTAATATCGAAGGATTTGAAGATCGTGTTAAAATAATGGCAGATGAAAATATTACTGAATTATATTTAATGAGTGATATGATGATTACGGATTATTCGTCAGTGATGTTTGATTTTGCTAATTTGAATCGACCAATGATGTTTTATTGTTATGATTTAGAACATTATCGGGATGAACTACGCGGCTTTTATATCAACTTTGAGATGGAAGCGCCAGGACCAATCGTAGAAAAAGAACCAGATTTCTATAAACAATTGGATGTCTATACGCAAAATGGTGATTATCCTGGTTACGAAAAACAATTTAAAGATTTTCAAAATAAATTTATTGAATGGGATAATGGAAAAGCTTCTCAAAAAGTTTCTGACATTATCTTAGGTAAGTAAGCATATTCTCCTTTTGGGAGGATATGCTTTTTATTTTTTAAAATATAAATACTGATAACATCGGATAAGATGTTAATTTTTAGTGATTAATGGTAGAATTGTATAAGCGTAAGTGTATACATGTTATTATTGAGAATTAAAATAACTGAATGATTAATGGTGATAAAATGGAAGATTATAAAATTCGATTAGAGTATGTTACAAAAGGTATAACAAGTAAAAAAAATCGAAAAATTGATAAAGATTCGAAAGATATTTATTGGGCTTTAAGGGGCATCTCGTTTGATATTTATCGTGGTGAATTTTTTGGTATTATTGGCATGGGTGGCTCAGGGAAAGCAACGTTATCTGACATTCTAGCCGGTAAAGCCAAACAAACAACGGGTTTTCTAACGATGGCCGGTCACACGACGATTGTATCATATGAGACACAATTAAAACGCGATAAAACGGCTGTGCAAAATATTCAAGAAGCAATTACTGATTCTAAGATTGATTACAAAAATAGTGATCAAACTTTGAATAATGTTTTAAATTTTGCTGACTTAGGGGTATTAAAAGAAAGTAAAATTGAAGATTACTCTCCCGATATGCGTGCGCGAGTTGAGTTAGCAATGGCCTTCTTCATTGAACCTGATATTATTATTTTAGATGGTATTCTATCAGCATTAGATGATATTTTTTATCAAAAAACGGTTGATAAAATTAAAAGCCTACAAACAGAGGGCAAAACTTTTGTACTTGCTAGTCAAGATTTACAACAAATGGAGTTCTTAACAGACAGAATTGCCTGGATTCAAAACGGTCAACTGATGGATATCGGTGAGTCTGAAAAAGTCGTTATGAGTTATTTAGATTTTGTTGCTTGGTACGATAGTTTGACTGATGAGAAACGAAGTGAGTACGATAAACAACGTGATTCAGAACGTAAATCATTTAGTGTAGAGACCTTATATACACAATATAAAAAAACGCATTTTGATCCTGATATGCCTCGATCAATTGAGTTGCGTCGTAGAGATGCCTTTTATAACGGACAAGCATTTGACGATACAAAATATTTTTTAAAAAAGAAAAATGGTAAAAAGCACGGTAAACTAGCTTTGATGGTTATTGGTATTTTGATTTTAGCAGTGATAGGAACAGTTTCTGCCAAGTATGTTCAAATGAACAATGACAAGCAAGAATCGAGTTCAATCGCCCAACGTCAGAAGTCTGTAAGTGAATCAAAAAAAATAGCAATTTCAAGCTCAATTAGTAGAGCTGATGTCTCTAAAAAAGTGGTGGCATCTTCTAAATCTAAATCAGCTAAAGCTGCTTCAAGCAAGTCAGCCAAACGGTCTGCTGAAAAAAAGCGGCAGAATGAGTCGCTTGCTAAAGCTAAGGCAGAAAGTGAATCCGTTCTAGCTAGAGAGTCATCTGAAAGGGTGGCTAGTTCTGAGTCAGCAGCAAAAGAAAGTAGTGAAAAGAAGGAAAGTAGTGAAAAGAAAGAAAGTATCAGTAAAATTAGTACGAAGATGTTTGAGGTAGGTAGTGGGGATAGTTTATCAAGTATCGCGACTGCCAATGATACAACCAGTGATCAATTGATGGACATCAATGAATTATCATCAAATCTTTTGCATGTAGGACAAAAAATAAAAGTACCTAAATAAATGTGAGTTAACTCGGAGGAAGTTATGAAATTAAGAACGAAAGTAATTATTGGTATAGTTGCAGTTGTGTGTATCGGTGGTGGGACGATATTAGCTAGTACGAAGGCTGGTCATGACGTCGTTGAGTGGGTTGCTACTCGTGGGTCATCTGACCAACAAAAAAAGGAGTACGCTGAACAACAAAAATTAGCTGAATCGAAATATGGTAAGAGTAAGTCTAGTGAAAAATCAAAACCAAAATCAAAAAAGAAGAAAACTGAAAAGAAAAAATCTGTGTCTAAAAAAAGTAAATCAACGTCGTCTTCGTCGTCAAGTTCTAATATTGATACGGATACGATAACTGTTGTTTATGGTGATTCATTGTCATCTATTGCGTTAAGCCATGATATGACAGTGAAGGAACTAATTGCATTAAATGACATGGAAAATACAACATTAAGACCTGGGCAAACGCTTAAGGTCGTTGCTGGAAGTGGAAAAAGTATAGATACTACATCTTCAGATACAACAGGCACAGATAATACAAGTTCTGATAATACTACTTCAGACAACACAACAAGTTCATACTCTAATGACGATACAACTTCAGATAGTACAAGTACAGCAAGTTCATACTCTAATGCTGATACAAGCTCAGATAGTACAACAAGTTCAGATACTTCTAGTACCGATAACACAACAAGATCATATTCTAGTTCAACATCAGATACAACTAGTTCAACGAGCTCAACTAGTGATGAGACAACTAGCAATTAGCAATCGGATTTCTGCATGTTAATAGGTGTATAATATCCGTAGGTTAAAAAATAAAGACAAATGAATTGGAGCGGATGAGTAAATGAGTTCAGACCCTGGTCACGAACTGCTGTTGCAGCTGTTATTATTAGTCATTTTGACATTAGTGAATGCCTATTTTTCAGCTGCAGAATTAGCAGTAGTTTCAGTAAATCGTAATAAAATTGAGGCAGAGGCGAAAGCTGGAGATAAAGGTGCAATAAGAATTCTTGGTATATTAAATAATTCGACATCATTTTTATCAACTATCCAGATTAGTATTACTTTTGCCGGGTTCTTGTCTTCAGCTTTTGCAGCAACATCTTTGGCTAAATATGTTGAACCATTGTTTGGGAGTGCTGTGTGGGCACATGATGTTGCAGTAGTTATCGTTACGTTGATTTTATCTTATTTTTCATTAGTTTTAGGAGAATTATATCCTAAACAATTGGCACTACAGATGCCAGACAAAATTGCCAGAGCAACGACTGGGCCTATTCAACTTATTGCGATTGTTTTCAAACCATTTAACTGGTTGTTATCAATTTCAATCCGTGCATTAGAAAAAATAACACCAATTAAGTTTAATAAAAATAATATTGAGGTTATTAGTCGACAAGAAATTGTTCATATGATTCAAACTGGTGAAGAGCGTGGTGCTATTGATTCAGATGAATATGAAATGATGGAAGGCGTTATTTCGTTACATACGAAATTCGCTCGTGAAGTTATGGTCGCTAGAACTGATGCTTTTATGATTGATTTACAAAACGATAATGATCGTAATATTGATGCTATTTTAAATCAACCTTATTCTCGTGTACCCGTTTATAGTGATGATAAAGATAACGTCGTTGGCGTTGTTCATATCAAAAATTTGCTTAAAGCTGCTAGAGCAAAAGGGTTCGATAGAATTAGTTTACGTCAAATTATGCAAGAGCCCATGTTTATTCCAGAAACGATGGCTGTTGATGATTTGTTATTCGAAATGAAGAAAACACACACTCAATTAGCTATTTTATTGGATGAATATGGCGGTGTTGTTGGACTTGCCACAATTGAAGATTTAATTGAAGAGATTGTTGGCGATATCGACGATGAGTCAGATAGCCCTGATGATACATTGAGAAAAATTAATGCACATGAATATATCGTACAAGGTCGAATGACACTTGACGATTTTAATGATGAATTTAATTGTGATATCAACGTTAAAGACGTAGACACAATTGCGGGATTCGTCTTAACTGAATTAGGTCGAATTCCCGGTAATAATGAACAACTACAGATTACACTTCACAATGGTATACTTCTCGAAACGGAAAAAATGGACGGTTCTCGATTAGTGGAATTGAAAGTTATGATTCCCGAAACACGGTTAAAAGATACTTTAAAGAGTAAAGAATAAAATATGGGATGATAAGGTCAATAGAACTCTAATAAGTTCCATTGACCTTATCATTTTTTACGTCGAAGTTCATTATCATTTATGATAAACTATGAGTAATATGTTTTAGAGAGGACAAAAAATGAATACAGAAGAATTAGAGACTCAAGTAAAAAAACGCCGAACATTTGCGATTATTTCTCATCCCGATGCTGGTAAAACAACCATTACAGAACAATTACTTTTATTCGGTGGGGTTGTCCGTTCTGCCGGAACAGTTAAGGGTAAAAAATCTGGTACTTTTGCAAAATCTGATTGGATGGAAATTGAAAAGAAACGTGGTATTTCTGTTACTAGTTCAGTTATGCAATTTGATTACGCCGATAAGCGGGTTAATATTTTAGATACACCTGGGCATGAGGATTTCTCGGAAGATACCTACCGAACATTAATGGCCGTAGATTCTGCAGTCATGGTTATTGATTCTGCAAAAGGAATTGAACCACAAACAAAGAAATTATTTAAAATTTGTAAAATGCGTGGCATTCCTATTTTCACATTCATCAATAAGATGGATCGTGATGGACGTGAGCCACTTGATTTAATGGCTGAACTCGAAGAGGTCTTGGGCGTTGAATCATACCCAATGAACTGGCCAATTGGTATGGGTAAAGGCTTAAAGGGATTATACGATATCTACAACCATCGTATTGAACTTTACCAAAAAGAAGATAAAGGCATGGACTACGTTGATTTAAATGACGCCGGTGAGATTGAAGGCGACCATCCTTTAAAAGAAGATAGTATCTATCAAGAAGTGCTAGATGAAATTGAATTATTGGGCGATGCTGGTAATACCTTTGATGAAGCAAAAATCGCAACAGGGGATTTAACGCCGGTTTTCTTTGGATCAGCATTAACTAACTTTGGTGTAAAAACGTTCTTAGATATTTATTTGAACTATGCACCAGCACCACAAGAACATAAAACGATTGAAGAAACAACGATACAACCAACAAATGAACATTTTTCTGGGTTTGTTTTCAAAATTCAAGCAAATATGAATCCTAATCATCGTGATCGAATTGCGTTTATTCGAATTTGTTCAGGTGAATTTGAACGTGGGATGGATGTTAAATTAGCAAGAACTGAAAAGAAAATGCGTTTATCTAATTCAACCCAATTTATGGCAGATTCTCGTGAAGTTTTAGAATCAGCTGTAGCTGGCGATATTATTGGATTATATGATACTGGTAATTTCCAAATTGGCGATACAATCAGTAACATGAAGAAACCAATTACCTTTGAAAAATTACCTCAATTTACGCCTGAATTATTCATGAGCGTTAATGCTAAAAATGTAATGAAACAAAAATCATTCCATAAGGGTATTCAACAGTTGGTTCAAGAAGGTGCTGTTCAATTATATAGAAGTTACAACACGGGTGACTATATTCTGGGTGCCGTTGGTCAACTTCAATTTGAAGTCTTCCAATTCAGAATGTTAAATGAATATAATTCAGAAGTTATCATGACACCAATGGGTTCTAAAACAGCTCGCTGGATTGATCCAGAACAATTGGATGAAAAGATGTCAAGTTCACGTAACTTACTTGTTAAAGATCGACAAGACTTACCGTTGTTCTTGTTTGAAAATGCATTCGCAGAACGCTGGTTTGCTGACAAATATCCAAACGTTACATTAACATCAAAACTATAAACGAAAAGAGGTATACCAATTGGTATACCTCTTTTTTGAGTGCTTATTAATTTAATGAGTAAGGCATTTTGATGTAAGTTTCATCAATAAAACCACCATCTTTTAATTCAAACCAAACATCATTACTTGATGATAACTGACTGATTAAAGTAACTTGTGTATTGTCAGCTAAAACTCGTAATTTTTTACCATAAGGTTTAGTGTAAATAGTTACAGATTTATTAGGAATGTAATCAATTGAAGCAGAGTGATTGATTATTTTTTTAGTAAATTCATTGGTGTCATTGTCGGGTAATAAAGCATATTTGGGTTGAATAATCATTTTTACATTAGAAGTACTTTCTAACCATTGATTGCCACCTATGCTGTACCAAATAGTTCCCAAATTCGTTTCGATTTTTTCAAATACTTGTAAAATAACGCCAGCAGGTAAGAAGGCGGGATAGGAGTTACCCTCGGGTAAGTCATAAGGACGTACGCGTTTTGTAATCTGGATGTATGCGTCAATTTGATCGACGGTTTTCCAATTGATGTTGCGATAATAATAGTAGATGGTTTGTTGTTCATTTGTGAAAGTACCATAACTAGTTTTTGAGGCACGCAATAAATTGAACCCTGGAATATTGACAGGGTCATAAGTGAAAGGGTCATTCAAATGGCCACGTAGTAAAGTGGGTGAGCCGATTAAGTAGCCACCATCAATATCTTGATTATAAATCCAAACGGCAGCGCCATGTTTCTTTTCATAGCTTAAAATAATAGCACCATAGTTGGTTACAAAAGTACTTGTGAATCCCGAAATGCCAACTAGATTATAATCATTGATTGGTTCAAATTGAAGTCTTAAATCGCTACCTATAGTGCCACTGATAATTTGCGGACGAGATAGATTATTATTATTTTGGTCTTTATAGTAAACAATCATTGTGGCATCTGAAACAGATGTTGGTAGAAAAGTTTTTTCTTCAATGACTTCATGTTTCTTTTGTTTTGGTGCCTTATATTTTTTTGTTGATTCAGAATTGAATACAAATTGTATATCGGAAGTGGAAGTAGGTTGGTCATTTTTTGTAAAAACAGACAACATATTCCGGAAGAAATCTCTTAAGGCGATTTTAATCAGCTCCATTCATAATCTAATATCATAATTATAACCTAAAAAGATTAATTATTGGGGAAAAGTGTTTGAAATATCGTTTATTTATTTAAAAGAATGAATAAAATAAAAAAAGATGCAGACTCAGAAAAAATTATCTGAGTCTGCATCTTTAGTTTAGCCTTTACTTTTCAACGTTAGAGTCGGAATCTTTAACATCAGTAGTTGTATCGGCTGATATCTTAATTTCATCTTTTTCAATTTTTGCAGCTAATTTTGTTACATCAGGATTATCAAGGTAGAAGTCAGCTATTTGATCTTCAATCTGTTCCTGGATAACACGTCTTAGTGGACGAGCACCCATTGCGGGATTGTAGCCTAAATCAACTAATTTTTCTTCAACCCGATTTGTAACGTGAAGTTCTAAGTTTTGATTTTTAAGAACTTTATTAACGTCATCAAGCATGATACTTACGATTGAAACTAAGTTTTCTTTACTTAATGAGTTAAATTCAACGATGTCATCAAAACGGTTTAAAAATTCAGGACGGAAGTAATTTGATAGTTTATCAATGATGGCATGGGTTGCACCAGTTGACGTTGCACCAAAGCCAACATTTGCTTCAGCATCAGCACTACCAGCGTTAGATGTCATAATGATAATCGTATCTTTGAAACTTACCACGCGACCTTGTGAATCTGTTAAACGGCCATCTTCAAGAATCTGCAAGAACATATGCATAACATCAGGATGTGCTTTTTCAACTTCATCTAACAAGATTAAACTGTATGGATTACGACGAACTTGTTCAGTTAATTGACCAGCTTCTTCATAACCAACATAGCCAGGAGGGGAACCAATCAATTTAGAAACTGAATGGTTCTCCATGTACTCACTCATATCGAAACGAATCATTGATTCTTTTGTTCCAAATAATTCTTTTGATAATTGTTTAGCAAGTTCTGTTTTACCAATTCCAGTTGGTCCAACAAACAAGAATGATCCGATAGGACGCCCAGATTTATTGAATCCAATCCGGTTACGGCGGATGGCGCGGGCCACTTTATCAATGGCGTCATCTTGGCCAATGACATTAGCTTGAAGGGAAGTGGCTAAATTTTTCAATTGTTGTTGCTCTTTTTCCTTTAGTTCGCCTACAGGAATCCCTGTTTTTTCTTCAATAATTTGTTCCATTTCTTTTTCGGTTACAATTGGTAATTCATCAGAATCAGTATTACTATCTTGTAATTCTTTGAATTTTGCGACTTGATCGCGATAGTAGGCTGCTTTTTCATAATCTTCGTCGGTTAGTGCAGCTTGTTTTTGAGTTTCAGCGTTTTTAATTTTTTCTGCAACTAATTTGGGATCAATAGCTTTAATGGTTAAATTCATTTTTGACCCAGATTCATCAAGTAAATCGATGGCTTTATCTGGTAAAAAACGATCTTGAATGTAACGGTCAGAGAGAGAAGCAGCAGCTTCAATTGCTTCATCACTATAATGAACATGATGGTAAGCTTCGTATTTCTTTTGAATACCTTTTAAAATGACGATTGACTCTTCGACACTAGGTTCATCAACTTGGATAGGCTGTAAACGACGTGCAAGCGCAGCATCTTTTTCGATTTGACGATATTCATTTAGAGTTGTTGCGCCAACGAGTTGTAATTCGCCTCGAGCAAGAGCTGGTTTTAGAACGTTACCGGCATCCATACCACCTTCAGCATTACCAGCGCCTACAATTTCATGAATTTCATCAATGAATAGAATGATAGACTTATCATTTTTAAGTTCCTTCATTAATTGTTGCATTCGTTCTTCGAACTGACCACGAATACCCGTTCCTTGAACTAATGAAACAACATCTAATCGAATAACTTGTTTGTTTAAAAGTTTTTGAGGAACAGCTGAATCAACAATTTTTTGAGCTAATCCTTCAACGACTGCTGTTTTACCAACACCAGCTTCGCCGATTAGAACAGGATTATTTTTTGTCCGACGATTCAAAATTTCAATGATTTGATTAATTTCTTGATCGCGACCAATGACCGGGTCAATATTTCCTGCCCGTGCCTCATCGGTTAAATTAAGACCGAATTGACCAAGGATTGTATCCTTACCATTATTTTTATTAGCGCCACCATTTCTACCAGCTTGGGTAGGAGGTGTCTGCTCTTTTCTTTGTGAACTATTATTTTGACTATTTGGTGCAATCGCATTAAATAAATCATCAAGGTTACCAAAGCTAAATGGATCTTGTTGATTATTACGGATTTGACCATTACTTAAACGCTCTTGTTCATCTTTTAGTAATCGATAACAATTTTGACATAAATCGTATTCTTGATGTTGACCATTTAAGTTAGTTGATAAGTGTATTGTCGCTGGATTGATTTGACAATTTTGACAGATCATATGTGTCACAACCTTTCATATTTCGTTCGTATAGTTTAGTTTATCTAAGATCAAAAACATGTTGACCATCTTTGACCTTCGATGAATAGTATACAAAATATGGAAAAATTCTGCAAGCAATTAGAACTCCTTTTTTACATTTTATGGAGGCTAATCTATAATGAATTTAGTATAGTAGATTTTAGTGAAAAGAGGTTTGAAAATGAGCGAAGATTATAAAGCAAAAATTGATGCATTGATTGCTGGTGAAATAGAGACAATAACAATCAACCCAGATGAATTTATGGCGTTTCAACTTGTTTGGCAAAAAGAAAAATTACGTAAGGCAATCGTTGGTAATGCGCAAAGAGAAGGTCAAATTATTTACAAATATGTTAGTTTGAAAAACTAAAGACTTGTATCATTTTTTAAATAATGGTATTATTTGTCTCTAAAGACTAATGTGTTTAATTTATTAATGAAAACGTGTTCTTTGCTTTTGTTAGTGGGTTATGCATTTTTCTAAAATAAAAAAATATAGAACATCAAGGAGATAATTAATTATGGAAAAGAAAGACTTTCACGTAATCGCAGAAACAGGTATCCACGCGCGTCCAGCTACATTATTGGTACAAGCAGCAAGCAAATTTACTGCTGACGTTGCTTTGGTTTACGGAGAAAAATCAGTAAACTTGAAATCAATCATGGGCGTTATGTCATTAGGCGTTGGTCAAAATGCTGATGTAACAATCACTGCTGATGGCGCTGACGAAACAGATGCAATCGCAGCTATTACAGAAACAATGACGAAAGAAGGACTTGCTGAATAATGTCGAAAATGCTAAAAGGGATTGCTGCTAGTGATGGTATTGCCATTGCTAAAGCATATATGTTAGTTCAACCCGATTTGTCATTCTCGCAAGTAAGCATTGAAGATCCAGAGTCAGAAATCAAACGCCTTGATGCTGCTGTTGCAGCATCAAGTGAAGATTTGAAACTAATCAAACAAAAAGCTGCAGAAAACCTCGGCGCAGAAGAAGCCGAGGTTTTTGAAGCTCATTTGACAATCCTTTCAGATCCTGAACTTATGGGCAACATTGGCGATAAAATCAAAAATGATAAGGTCAACGCTGAAGCAGCATTGAAGGATGTCACAGATATGTTCATTTCAATGTTTGAAGATATGACTGATAATGCTTATATGCAAGAACGTGCAGGCGATATTCGTGATGTTACGAAACGTGTAATGAGTCATTTATTAGGAGTTACAATTCCTAATCCTGCTCTTATCGATCAAGAAGTTGTGGTCGTTGCACATGATTTAACACCATCGGATACAGCCCAATTAAATCGTAAATTTGTTAAAGGATTTATTACTGATGTTGGTGGACGTACTTCTCATTCTGCTATTATGTCTCGTACGCTTGAAATTCCTGCTGTTGTAGGCGCTGGTGATCCAACGACTGCAATCTCAGAAGGTGATATGGTTATTGTTGATGGTATCAATGGTGACGGAATTATCAATCCTACTGCTGAAGAAATTTCAACATATGAAGCAAAAGCAAAAGCTTTTTCTGATCAAAAAGCTGAATGGGAAGAACTAAAAGACGCTAAAACAGTTACTGCTGATGGCGTACATTTTGATTTAGCTGCTAATATCGGTACACCTAAGGATGTTGAGGGTGCAGTAGATAATGGTGCTGAAGCAGTTGGTTTATTCCGTTCAGAATTCTTATACATGGATGCTAGTGAATTACCTTCAGAAGATGATCAATTTAAAGCTTATAAAGCTGCAGTTGAAGGTATGAATGGTAAACAAGTAGTTGTAAGAACAATGGATATTGGAGGCGATAAGGAATTACCTTACTTGCCATTACCAGAGGAAATGAATCCGTTCTTAGGATATCGCGCAATCCGTATTAGTTTGGATCGTCAAGATATTTTCAGAACACAACTTCGTGCTCTACTTAGAGCTTCTCATTATGGACAATTAGCAATTATGTTCCCTATGATTGCAACTGTTGATGAATTTAAATCAGCAAAAGCTATCTATACTGAAGAACGTACTAAGTTAATTGACGCTGGTGTACCAGTAGCAGATAAACTTGAAGTCGGTATGATGATGGAAATTCCTGCTGCTGTTATGAACGGTGATCATTTGGCTAAGTATGCTGATTTCTTTAGTATTGGTACAAATGATTTAATTCAATATTCAATGGCTGCTGATCGAGGTAATGAACAAGTGTCATACCTTTACCAACCTTATAACCCATCAATTTTACGTTTGATTAAAATGGTAATTGATTCGGCTCATAAAGAAGGTAAGTGGGCAGGTATGTGTGGCGAAATGGCCGGCGATCAAATTGCCGTACCTATTTTAGCTGGAATGGGACTTGATGAATTCTCAATGAGTGCTTCGTCAATTCTTAAAACACGTAGTTTAATGAAAAAATTAGATACAACAAAAATGAAGGAATTAGCTGATAAAGCTGTTTCTGACTGTGAAACTAATGAAGAAGTTATTGCATTAGTTGAATCTTACATGAAATAAATTAAACACAAAAAAACTGGTAATTTCGATTATCAGTTTTTTTGTGTTTAATTGGGAATAGATGAGAATAGTCTACTTTTATTGCATAACGGGTGAGAAACCAATATAATTAAAACTATTATATTAGAATAGACAAGGGGACCTTATCGTGAATATTGGAATTTTTACAGATACATATTTTCCACAAGTGAGCGGTGTGGCGACTTCAATAAAAACACTAAGAAACGAGCTCGAAAAAGAGGGACATACCGTCTATATCTTTACGACGACTGACCCACATGTTGATAAGACAGTATATGAACGTAATATTTTTAGATTCTCTAGTATTCCATTTGTTTCTTTTACAGATAGAAGAATTGCTGTTAGAGGCTTATTTCAAGCTTACCAAGTGGCAAAAGAACTAAATTTAGACGTTATTCATACACAGACTGAATTTTCTATGGGCTGGATTGGTAAATTTGTTGCAAGAAATTTAAAAGTTCCTTGTTTACATACCTATCATACAATGTATGAAGATTATTTACATTACATTGCCAATGGTAAGTTATTGAAACCATACCATGTTAAGCAAATGACAAAAACATTTGCATTCCATATGAGCGGGATTATCGCACCAAGTACACGCGTTCAGACGTTGCTACAGAAGTATGGTGTGAAATCAGAAATACGAGTTATCCCTACAGGGGTAGACATTTCTCAATTTGAACAAATTGAAACAGAAGATTATCGTTCTAAATTAGACATTTCTGAAGATCAACCAGTCATGCTTGCGTTAAGTCGATTGGCATTTGAAAAGAATACACAAGAAATTATTGATGGTATGCCAGCGATAATTAAAAAAGTACCGAATGTTTTACTCTTGATTGTAGGGGATGGTCCGGCACGTGAAACCCTTGAAGAGCAAACAGAAAGTTTAAATTTAAAGGACAACGTCAGATTTATTGGTGAAGTTGATAATGATGAGGTATTCCATTTTTATCAGTTAGCAGATTTATTTGTGTCTGCATCAGTAACAGAATCTCAAGGATTGACGTTTATCGAAGCTTTAGCTGCTGGAACACCGGTTATTGCTAAAACGGGTAAATATACTGACGAGTTAATGGAAAAACCAGAAGTTGGTAAAACTTTTTCATCTGAAACTGAAATGGTGACTGATATTATTGATTACTTAAATAGATGTCATGAAGAAGTTGATCCAGAGCCAAGATTAGAAAAGTTAAAAGAAATTTCAGCGGCAACATTTGGATCAAAAGTTGCTGAATTTTACCAAGATGCTCAAATTCATTATGTTGAAATAGAAGAAGAGGATGACGAAATCAGTCATCTATAAACGAATTTATTTTCAAAGGAGTTTCAACCATGCTATTAATTAACATGTTTTCTGCGGCCAATTCGGTTAAAGGACAAGGGGTCGGTAGCGCATATACCGAAATGATGAAGTTGCTCAAAGAACGCTTTCCAACTGAATTCAAAATTAGTGTGAATAAATATAGTCGCTCAGATATTAGTCATTACCATACCATCAATTTTCCTTATTACCTTTCGACTTTTATGCCAGGTAGAGGTAAAAAAATTGGCTATGTCCATTTTTTACCAGAAACACTTGAGGGAAGTGTTAAAATTCCACAACCTTTTAAAGCCATTTTTTATTGGTATGTAATTGCTTTTTATAAACGAATGGATCATATTGTCGTGGTTAATCCAAGTTTTATTCCAAAACTTGAAGCGTTTAAGATTCCAAAAGAACGCGTCACGTATATTCCTAATTTTGTTTCAAAAAAAGTTTTTTATGAAAAAACCGTGGAAGAAAAACAAGCTTTTAGAGATGCGTTAGGTATTCCAGCCGATAAATTTGTTGTTTTTGGTGATGGTCAAGTTCAAGAAAGAAAAGGTGTGCCCGATTTTATTAAGTTAGCTAAGCAAAATCCTGATATCCAATTTATTTGGGCCGGTGGCTTTTCATTTGGTAAGTTAACTGACGGTTATGCTGAATTAAAAAAAGTAGTTGATAATCCGCCTAGTAATTTAACGTTTACTGGGATTATTGATCGAGAAGCTCTAGTAAATTATTACAATATTGCTAACCTTTTCTTACTGCCATCTTTCAATGAATTGTTTCCAATGTCAGTATTAGAAGCATTTAGTTGTGGGACACCTGTATTATTGCGCGATTTAGATCTTTATAAAGCGGTTATTGAGGGCTATTATGATGCCGCGACAGATGTTAATGGTATGCAAATTAAATTGAGAAAATTAAAAGAAGATCCCAATGCGTTATCAGTTTTGCATGACAAAGCAGATCAGGCATCAGCATACTATTCTGAGGATAGATTGGCTGAAATTTGGCATCAATTTTACTTGGACCAGAGCAAAGAGGGCTAAAAGATGACTCGAAAAAACATAGGTTTATTGACGTTAATGGTTATAATTGGGATGGGGATATTCGCTTATTCTTTAAAAAATGTATCAATTCAGTCGCTCGTTAAAGCTTTAGTTAATATTAATATATGGTGGTTATTAGTAGCAGTATTTTGTATCTGTATGTACTTTGTCATTGAAGCATTTGTTGTTCAACGGTTCATGATAGGGCAACATAAAAAATTTACATTTAAGAATGCAATTCGTATTCCACTGATTGAACAATTATTTAATGGAATCACACCTTTTTCAACAGGTGGACAACCTGCACAATTGTTTGCGATGGCTCAGTCAGGTGTGGACGCTGGTCGTGCAAGTTCCATTTTATTAATGAAATTTGTCGTTTACCAGGCAATGATTGTTATTAATTTTATTGTTTGTTTACTAATTGGGTTTCAATACATTCAAGATAAAGTTAATTATCTAATGGTATTCGTGATTTTTGGATTTGTGATTCATTTAGCTGTGATTACTGCTTTGTTAATGATCATGTATTGGTATGGATTCACTAAAAAATTAGTGTATGTTTGTATGCTAGTTGTTAAGTTATTCGTTAAAGGGGATCGTTTTGATCGCTGGAATACAAGTATTTATTCAAAAATTGAAAACTTCCATAAAGAGAGTTTACGTATGAAGAATGAAAAGAAAATGATTTTTCACGTTTTTGTATTAACATTCTTCCAACTCGCGTTTTACTATTTAATTCCATACTTTATTATGTTGTCATTGGGATACACATCAGTGAATGTGATTATGATTACAGCACTTCATGTGCTTATTGTCATGGTAATTTCACTTTTCCCAATTCCGGGGGGAACTGGTGGTGCAGAATATAGCTTCGCGATTGTCTTTTCTAGTTTCATGACCAGTCACAGTAAATTGATTTTAGCCATGTTGTTATGGCGTATTTTAACTTACTATGTTGGACTATTTGCGGGAATGTTTGCTTTAGTTGTTAAACCAGATAAGGTAGAAGAAGTTGGAATTGAAGATTAAATAAATGAAATATGATAGTAACCATTGCTGATGATAGATTTTCTATTATTGGCAATGGTTTTTTTTGTGTTTTATAAGGAGAAGAACGTGTTTCTTTAAGCAATACTAAAATCGCTAATCAGTTTATTACTATTCAAAATAACGACAAAAAAGCACTGTCAAATGACAATGCTTTTATTAGTTAGCTTTTCAAAATCGTTAAATATATTGTGATAAAGCGTCTTTAACTTGCTCTTTTGAATGATAACCGACGAGTGTATCAACAACTTCGCCATCTTTTTTAATCATTAATGTGGGAATTCCCATGATACCAAAATCGTCAGCTGTTTTAGGATTTTGGTCAACATCCATTTTAGCAAATTTAACCTTGTCACCTATTTCTTGTTCTAATTCCTCAATTGCTGGTGATTGCATTTTGCAAGGGCCACACCATGTTGCCCAAAAATCCGTCAATGTTATACCTGAATCTGTAACTGTTTTGAAATTTTCATCTGTAATTGCTTGTACCATTTGAATTCCTCCTTTATTTATTTGAATATAATATCAGAGGAAATATAATTAGCCTAAATATATGCTTACAAAAAGTAAGTATAAAGAAATAACGCCGTATTTTTATTTATTTTGTGTCATGTAGTCATTCAAACGTTCCATCCCAAGCACTAAATTCTCCATACTAGAAGCGTAACTTAAGCGAACGTAACCTTGACCAGAATCACCAAAAGCAGTTCCTGGAATTAAGGCAAGTTTATTATTAAAAGCTAGTTCTTTACAGAATGCCATAGAATCTTGGTTATATCCTGCAGGAATTTTTGCGAAAATATAAAAAGCGCCACTAGGTTGTGCCATTTCAAAATGCATTTTTTTCATTTCAGCCATAACGAAATCACGGCGTTTTTTATATTCAACATTCATTATGCGACCATCGTCTTTACCGTCACGTAAGGCAGCAATTCCAGCACGTTGAGAAACACTTGTTGCAGAGGTTACTAAGTATTGATGAACTTTTTTTAATTCATCAGTCATCGCTTTGGGAGCAAGCAAGAATCCAATGCGCCAGCCAGTCATGGCATGCGATTTTGATAAACCATTAATTAGGACAGTTTGGTCACGGATATATTTTGCAATTGAGACATGTTCATGATCATAAGTTAATTCACTATAAATTTCATCACTAATTGCCCATAATTTTTGCTTTCTAATTTCATCAGTTATCGCAATAACTTCATCTTCGGTCCAAGAAATACCAGTTGGATTACTTGGATTAATTAGGATAATACCTTTAATATTTTCATTTGGATTATCTTTAACAGCTTGATTAATCATCTCAGGTGTTAATCTAAAGTTATTATCACGTGTGTTGATAAAAATTGGTTTAACCCGATTTAAAGTAATCAGTGGCATATAGCCAGGGTAGAGTGGCGTTGGGACAAGAACGGCATCGCCGGGGTTGAAGATAGTCTGTAAGGCAGTTGCGATGGCTTCAGTTGCACCAACTGTAACTAGAATTTCAGATTGTGCATCATAAGTAACGTCATATTTTTCATTAAAAAATTCACTGGCAGCTTCACGTAACTCAATATCACCAGCCATACCCATATAATGTGAGTAATTTTCATGAATGGCTTCGATGGCAGCTGCTTTAACATGATCGGGTGTATTAAAATCTGGTTCACCCATTGTTAATTTAATCATATCAGGAATTTGGCTCACTTCATCATCAAATTGACGAATATCTGAGACCTCTATTTTAAATACTTGATCGTTCAAATCTTTTCTAAATAAGCTCATTTTTATGCCTCCAAGTCTAATAACTAACAGTTTAGCATAAAAACAAGTTAAGAAACGATTATAATCTGCTTAATCAGGTGTAAATGTATAGAAAATTTGGTATTATTAACTATGATATTGAAAGGGGAACAACTATGAAAAATTCTCAGTTAGTAGCAATCATTAGTCGCTTAGAGGCTATGCAAAAAGAAGATAACGGCGAAATCCAAACAAGACACTTCGAACGTGAAGGTGTTGAAAAGGGAATCGTTGAATATGATCCAGATATGAAAGCATATACGTTAGAAGATTTAAGTAACCATACTAAATTTCCTTTCGATGATATTGATTTAATTGCAATGGAAGTTTACGACTTACTATTTAGTTAATCAATAACTGAAACATAGATTGAAAGACATTTTCGTGTTCTCGAAAACTGATCTTAAAAAATGGAGGCACTAAGATGCGGTCAACTTTAAAATATGTTCAGGATAAATTGAGCTCAAGATGGGGATTCCTCCTCTTGACGCTCGTTTTATTTTGGGCCAAAACAGTTGTTGCTTATGAAACCAAATTTACATTAGGTGCAACAGGTAGCATGCAACAATTTTTACTTTATATTAATCCAATACCAACAGCGTTATTATTATTTGGAATTGCAATCTACTTTAAGGGTAAAAAATCATATTGGATTTTGCTGATTGTTGATTTTATTCAAACATCATGGCTTTTTGCAAATATGGTTTATTATCGTGAGTTTTCAGATTTTCTTTCACTAGGAATTATCAAAAATTCAGGTTCAGTAGCTAATAATCTAGACAAGGGAATTGCCGGTATTTTACGACCAACTGATTTCTTTGTTTATATCGATATTATTATTTTAATTTTGATTCTTGTCTTTAAATTAGTCAAAATTGACTATAACCCAATTAAAAAGCGTTATGCTTTTATCCTGACTATTGCATCTGTACTTTTAGCTTTAGGGAACTTAGGTTTAGCTGAAAAGGATCGTTCTCAATTATTGACAAGAACTTTTGATAATAACTATATTGTTAAATATTTAGGCTTGAATTTCTATGCGGGATATAATGTTTATCAAACGCAAAAAGAAAGTGCGACACGTAAAAATGCCACTGCTAAAGATATGGATAAAGTTCTAAAGTATTTGGATAAAAATCGTTCTAATTCAAATATAAAGTATTATGGAAAAGCGAAGGGTAAAAATGTTTTTGTGATTCATCTAGAAAGTTTCCAACAGTTCATGATCGATTATAAATGGGATGGGCAACAAGTTACGCCTAACATTAATAAATATTATCATGATCAAAATACATTATCATTTGATAATTTCTTTAATCAAGTTGGACAAGGTAAAACGTCTGATGCTGAAATGATGTTGGAAGCATCCCTTTATGGGTTACCATCTGGTTCAGCGATGACGACTTATGGCACACAAAATACATTCCAAGCAGCACCCGCTATTCTTGATCAAAAAGGCTACTCTACAGCAGCTTTCCATGGTGACGTGGGTAGTTTCTGGAATCGTAATAATACTTATAAATCATTTGGTTACCAGTATTTCTTCAGTGAACCTTATTATGATGTCAAAGCTAACTATAAAGTTGGTTATGGGATGAAAGATAAGATTTTCTTGAAGCAATCGGTTAAGTATATTGAACAATTACCCCAACCTTTTTATGCTAAACTCATCACACTAACTAACCATTATCCATATGATTTAGATAGTGCGAATACGTCAATCAAAAAGACGGATACAGACGATAGTACGGTTGATGGTTATGTTCAAACATCTAAATATCTTGATCAATCATTCGGAGAATTCGTTAGTTACTTGAAGAAGAGTGGCTTGTATAAGGACAGTATGATTGTGATGTATGGTGATCACTATGGTATCTCTAATAATCATCCGAAAGCTATTGCACAGCTTTTAGGTAAAGACAAAGTAACAAGTTATGATTTAACGATGTTCCAAAAGGTACCATTTATGATTCATATGAATGGCCTTAAGGGCGGTATTAATCATACTTATGGTGGTGAAATTGATGTGCTACCAACTTTACTTGATCTATTAGGCGTTAAGAATACCGATACGGTTCAATTTGGTAATGATTTATTATCGAAAAATCGTAACCAAACGGTTGCCTTTAGAAATGGTGATTTCGTTTCACCAACCTTTACAAAAGTTGGAAATACCACGTATAACACTAAGACTGGTAAAGAAATCGAAAAACTAACGGCAGCACAACAAAAAGTTTATAACAAAGAATTAAAACATGTTACAACGTCATTATCATTATCAGATGAAGTTATTACGGGTGATCTATTAAGATTCTACGCACCAAGTAATTTCACTAAAGTAAATAAATCTGACTATAATTACAAGAAAAGTGACGCTCTTGAAACTTTGAAAAAAGCACAAGAGAAAGAAAAAACCAGTTTAATTGAACAACACGGTGGGGTATCTACCGAAAGTTTATTCAAAACTGATGCTCCAGAATTAAAATAACGATTGAAGTCATAACGTCATGTTATGGCTTTTTTTGTTGTAACCTTTACACAATCTTTACAATACCCCCACAGGACCTTTACATTAAAAATATAAACTTAATGTATAAGTTAAATATCGATATTTATGGAGGAAGTTACTATGAAAAAGGGATCTTTAGTAATGATTGGTGGAATTTTATCCATCATGTTATTAACTTTAACGGGATGTGAGACACAATCAAATTCAGGAAAATCGATTACAATTGTTGGATCTACAGCTTTACAACCTTTAGTTGAGGCAGCTGGTGAAGAATACGGGACTGAAAATGTTGGCGTCTTTGTTAATGTTCAAGGTGGCGGATCCGGAACAGGATTGAGTCAAGTTCAAGAAAAAGCCGTTAGCATTGGTAACTCAGATGTTTTTGCTGAAGAAAAATCAGGCATTAAGGCAAGTAAACTTGTAGACCATCAAGTTGCCGTTGTTGGAATTACGCCAGTTGTGAATAATGGTGTGGGCGTTAAAAACGTCTCAAAAAAACAACTTATAGATATTTTTACTGGTAAATTAACAAATTGGAAGCAACTAGGTGGCAATGATTTACCAATTGTCCTTTTAAATCGTGCATCTGGTTCGGGAACACGATTAACATTTGAAAAATGGGGATTAGAAGGTAAGCAAAGTAAAGATGCACAGGAACAAGATTCAACGGGAATGGTTCGACAAATTGTCGGATCGACACCTGGTGCAATAAGTTATATGGCTTTCTCATACGTTGATAAAACGGTCGATGTACTTTCTGTTGATAAAGTTAAACCAACTGAAAGTAATGTTGCCTCAAATAAATGGAAAATCTGGTCATACGAACATATGTATACGAATGGTGAACCCACGGGATTAACAAAACAATTTTTAACTTATATGATGTCAAATAAAATTCAAAAACAGGTTGTTAGTAAATTAGGTTATATTCCAACAACACAGATGCAAGTGAGTCGTTCGGTTGAAGGTAAAATAACACCAATTAAGAAGGGGATGTAGTTATGGATCCGATTCGTGAAAGTTTACTCAAAAAATCAAAAGCATCTAAACTAGAGATGCGCGGTAAAATAATTACTTATTTCTGTATTGGACTAATCGTCGCTATTGTTCTTGCTATCTTTTATTTCGTTGCTTCAAAAGGATTAGCAACGTTCTTTACTGATAAAGTATCAATTAAAGATTTTTTATTAGGAAAGAGTTGGAACCCTGGAACGCTTGATAAAGCAGGTAAGCCAGAAGTTGGGGCTTTACCAATGATTTCTGGATCATTCTTTGTCACTTTTTTATCAGCATTAATTGCAACACCTTTCGCTATTGGAACAGCTATTTTCATGGTTGAAATTTCACCAAATACGGGTAGCCGAATTTTACAACCGGTAACTGAATTATTAGTTGGTATTCCTTCAGTTGTTTATGGATTTATTGGTCTTTCAGTTGTGGTCCCATTTGTTCGAAGTATTTTTGGTGGAACAGGGTTTGGTATTTTATCTGGGACATTTGTGTTATTTGTTATGATTCTACCAACCGTTACGTCAATGACTGTTGATACTTTAAAATCTGTCCCACGTTATTACCGGGAAGCCTCACTGGCCTTAGGTGCAACACGTTGGCAAACAATTTATAAAGTTATTCTAAGAGCAGCAACACCAGGTATCATGACAGCGGTTGTTTTTGGTATGGCACGAGCTTTTGGTGAAGCCTTAGCCGTTCAAATGGTTATTGGTAATGCATCATTGATGCCATCAAGTTTAATTACACCATCATCAACTTTAACAAGTATTTTGACGATGGGAATTGGAAATACTGTCATGGGCTCATTAGAAAATAATGCGCTATGGTCACTTGCTTTAATTCTATTATTAATGTCATTATTCTTTAACATGGTTGTTAGAGTAATTGGTAAGAGAGGGGCGCTTAAATAATGAATCCTAAAAAAGTAGATAAAATCGCAACAAGTATTTTATATGGTATTGCCGGATTCGTCGTTCTTGTTTTAGCGGCCTTACTTGGCTATATATTGGTTAGAGGTGTGCCACATATCAGCTGGCATTTCTTAACATCACCCGCAAAATCATTTTCAAGTGGTGGTGGAGTAGGAATCCAATTGTTTAATTCCTTCTATCTATTATTATTAACATTATTGATTTCTTTCCCTATTTCATTGGGAGCGGGTATTTGGTTATCAGAATACGCTAAAAATAATTGGGTGACGACGGTTATTAGAACGTCTGTTGAAATTTTAAGTTCATTACCTTCAGTTGTTGTTGGGCTTTTTGGGTTTTTGATTTTCGTTGTCCAATATAATTTCGGTTTTTCAATTTTATCAGGTGCATTAGCCTTAACGTTCTTCAATTTACCTTTATTAACAAGATCAATCGAAGAGTCATTACGTTCTATCCCATATTCACAACGTGAGGCTGGCTTTTCGTTAGGATTATCGCGTTGGGAAACCGTTACGAGAGTTATTGTTCCAGATGCAGTACCTGGTATTTTAACGGGTGTTATATTGAGTGCCGGCCGTATCTTTGGTGAAGCAGCTGCGTTAATTTATACTGCTGGTCAAAGTGCGCCAGCACTAGATTTTACAAACTGGAATCCAGCTAATATTGCGAGTCCGTTAAATCCAATGCGTCCAGCTGAAACATTAGCTGTTCATATCTGGAAAATTAATTCAGAAGGTATTATGCCTGATGCATCAGCTGTTTCTGCAGGCGCATCAGCCGTCTTAATTATCGCAGTGCTTTTATTTAATTTCTTAGCTCGATTCGGTGGTAAAGCACTTTATCGTAAAATTACATCAAGTAAATAGATCATTAGGGGGTCAAAGAATATGGTAGAAAATAAAACTGAAAAATCTAGAATTATGACCTTCAATGAAGATAAACATGAGATAGCTTTAGAAACCAAAGATTTACATGTTCATTATGGTTCTAATGAAGCAATTCGAGATGTTAGTTTACAATTTGAACGGTTTAAAATTACAGCTTTAATTGGGGCATCTGGTTCTGGTAAATCAACTTATCTTAGATCGTTGAATCGTATGAATGATGGGATTGCTGATGTAACAGGACAAATTATTTACCGTGATTTAGATATAAATAAAGATAATGTTGATATTTATGAAATGAGAAAACATATTGGAATGGTATTTCAACGACCTAATCCATTTTCAAAATCAATTTATGAAAATATAACGTTTGCTTTGAAACGTCATGGGATGAAAGATAAGCAGTTACTTGAAGAACGCGTTGAAAAATCACTTAAACAAGCTGCACTTTGGGATCAAGTTAAAGATGATTTGAATGTGAGTGCGTTATCATTGTCTGGTGGACAACAACAACGTTTATGTATCGCTAGAGCGATTGCTATGGAACCTGACATCTTATTGTTAGATGAACCAGCTAGTGCGTTAGATCCAATTTCAAGTCGAATTGTTGAAGAATCACTTTTAGAACTGAAAGAAAAGTACACGATTGTCATTGTGACACACAATATGCAACAGGCTTCACGTATTTCAGATTACACAGCATTTTTCCATTCAGGAAATGCGGTAGAATATGATAAAACAACAACTATTTTTACGCGACCAACAATTAAACTAACGGATGATTATGTTTCAGGAAACTTCGGTTAAGGGGGAAAGGCCAAATGACTAAAATAATTGAAACAAATGATGTTCATTTGTATTATGGTAAGAAAGAAGCCCTCAAAGGAATTAATCTTGATTTCAATGAAAAAGGGATTACCGCTTTAATCGGTCCATCTGGTTGTGGTAAATCAACATATTTAAGAACGTTAAATCGCATGAATGATTTAATTCCAGGTGTAACCATTACAGGTACAGTTAAATTAAAAAATGAAGATATTTACGGTCCTAAAATGGATACCGTAAGATTACGCAAAAATGTTGGGATGGTTTTCCAACAACCTAATCCATTTCCATTTTCAATTTACGAAAATGTTGTATATGGTTTGCGATTAGCTGGCGTTAAAGATAAAGCAATCCTTGATGAAGCTGTTGAAAAAAGCTTGAAACAGGCTGCTGTCTGGGATGATGTAAAGGATGATTTGGGTAAAAATGCGCTTGCGTTATCTGGCGGACAGCAACAACGTGTCTGTATCGCTCGAGTCTTAGCGGTTGAACCTGAGGTCATTTTACTGGATGAACCAACAAGTGCTCTGGATCCTGGTTCAAGTAGTAAAATTGAAAATATGTTGCTAGAATTGCGTGAAAAATATACTATTATAATAGTGACTCACAATTTACAACAAGCTTCTCGAATTTCAGATCGAACTGCCTTCTTTTTAGAAGGTAATTTAATTGAAGTTGCACCAACTAAAAAATTATTTACGCAGCCTGTACAAAAAGAAACGGATGACTACATTAGTGGTCGATTCGGTTAAGAAAGGGAGACAAAATAATGCGATTACTTTTTGATGAAGAACAAGAAAAGCTACACATTAGATTTAGCGAAATGGGTATGATGGTTAGTGAAGCCATTCATAAATCTGTCCGTGCTTTCATTAATCATGATAAAGAGTTGGCCCATGAAGTTATCGTTGGCGATTACAAAATTAATGAACGCGAAATGAAGTTAGAAAAACAAACGTTAGAAATGATTGCATTGTATCAACCTGTTACAAGTGATTTAAGAGATATTGTGACTGTTTTAAAAGCTATTTCTGATTTAGAACGAATGGGAGATCACGCTGTAAGTATTGCGAGATCAACGATTCGTGTTAAAGGCAATCCTAGGGTAACGGAGATTGAAGATGAGATCGGAATTATGGGCGACCACGCACGTAAGATGGTTGAAGAAGTCCTCACAGCTTATATTAGAAAAGATGCCGAAAAAGCTCGTAAAGTTGCTAATTTAGATCTTGAAGTTGATGAATATTTCACGACAATATATGACCAGTGTATCCATGAAATGAAAACGAATCCCGAAACAGTTGTGGGAAGTGCTGACTATTTGATGGTTGCCACTTATCTAGAACGAATTGGCGATTATGTTACAAATGTGTGTGAATGGGTTGTTTATTTAAAAAATGGCCGAATCACTGAATTGAATCCTGGTAAATCAGAGTTAGAAAAAGAAAATGAATAAGGCACTACTCATTTAATAACTAACAATTTCGCGATTGTTAGTTATTTTTAATTTAAACGTTAAAATTTAAGTAAATAACGCTCGTTAAAATTGTAAAATGAGTACGATAAGAAGTACAATAATGATAGATTATTCTGAATGGAGGAACTACAAAATGAAAACAAATAAAAAATTCACAAAATCAACTAATAAAATTATCGCGGGTGTCGCAGCTGGACTTGCCGAATATATAAATTGGAATCCAACACTCGTTAGATTTTTATTTTTAATGCTAATCTTCGCAACAAAAGGCGTATTTATACTTGTCTATATCTTGTTAGCAATTAGCTTACCAGGGAAAAAACGTTCATTTACTAGTTCTTTTGAGCAGTTTACATCTAGTACTGGACAACGGACTAGCTCATCAAGTAAGAGTGGCCGTAAAATTATTAAAGATGTAGAAGTTACAGACGATAAATAATATTAATGATGAGGTGAAGATTCATGGGATTTTGGCAGCGCGTATTAATTAATGCCATACTGTTTTTGGCAATATCTGGTTTTTTTCCAGAGACTTTATTTGTTAAAAGTATCTGGGTTGCATTAATCGCCAGTTTTGTACTGGCCGTACTAAATATGCTAGTTAAACCGTTTTTAGTGATTTTATCACTGCCGGTAACTATTTTCAGTTTAGGATTTTTCTATCTGATTATAAATGCATTTATGTTACAAATGACGTCATTTTTTGTGGGTAATGAATTTAAATTTTCGAGCTTTTGGGCGGCATTTATCATCTCAATTGTGATGAGTATTGCTAATACAATCGTAACAAATTACTTTATTAGAAATAGACAATAGGGGGCATTAAGATGGCCAATGAAGTTTCAGTTAGAAATTTAGTAGATGCAATGGGATTAACTGTTTTAATTGGGAAAGAATACTTGGATGATAAAAAAATTACAACAAGTGATATTTCACGTCCTGGTCTAGAATTAACCGGGTATTTTAATTTTTATCCGAAAGAACGTATTCAATTATTTGGGATGACAGAACATGCTTATGCAAATGGACTGACTCCTGAAGATAGGCAGAATGTGATGAATCAATTAGCAACAGAACAAACACCATGTTTTGTTGTTTCAAATGATTTGGATGTGCCGCTAGAATTATTAGCTATCGTCAAAGAAAGACATATTCCAGTTCTAATTTCAAAACTAACAACGTCACGTCTATCTTCTAATATGGTTAACTTTTTGGAAGCTAAATTAGCTGAACGCCAGTCAATACATGGTGTTTTAGTTGATATTTATGGTCTTGGGGTCATGATTACAGGTGATTCTGGTGTTGGTAAATCAGAAACAGCGCTTGAATTAATTAGACGTGGACATCGGTTAATTGCAGATGATCGTGTTGATGTTTTCCAACAAGATGAGGAGACACTTGTTGGTGAGGCACCTGCAATTTTAAAACATTTACTTGAAATTCGAGGTATCGGTATTATCGATATCATGAACTTGTTTGGTGCAGGAGCTGTCCGTAATGACACTGATATTTCACTAATTATTCATCTAGAAAACTGGACTCCTGATAAACAATTTGATCGATTAGGTAATAATGATGAATTTGTTAAAATATTCAATGTGAATGTGCCAAAAATTTCTGTACCTGTTAAAACAGGACGTAATTTGGCCATTATCATTGAAGTCGCAGCAATGAACTTCCGTGCAAAAACAATGGGTTATGATGCTACTAAAGCATTTGAAGCTAATCTAAATGGCTTAATCCAAACAAATTCAAAAAAAGATTAAGGATTGGACGAGAGTAAATTGAATTATTTATTAGGTGCGTTGAATCCCATCGCAGTTAAATTAGGACCTATTGAAGTTCGTTGGTATGGTGTAATAATTGCGAGTGCAGTAATTCTAGCAGTTATTTTAGCCATTCTTGAAGGCAAAAAAATAGGAATAAATGAAGATACCATATATGATATGGTTCTATGGGCGTTGCCAATTTCAATTGTTTCTGCGCGACTCTATTACGTTGTGTTCGAGTGGTCTTATTACGCTCAACATCTCAGTGAAGTTTATCGAATTTGGGATGGTGGTATTGCTATCTATGGTGGGTTAATAGGCGCAATTATTACAGTGATTATTTTCTGTCAGCGTCGCCATTTGTCAGCATGGTTAATGTTTGATCTAGCGGCACCACTTGTGCTACTTGCGCAATCAATCGGCCGTTGGGGTAATTTTATGAACCAAGAAGCCCATGGTGGAAAAACGACGTTAGAGGCATTGCAAAATTTACATTTACCTGAATTTATTATTAACCAAATGAACATCAATGGCACCTACTATAAGCCAACATTTCTATACGAATCATTGTGGAGTTTTGTTGGATTCTTAATATTAATTGCCTTGAGACATCGAGTACACCTTTTCAAACGTGGAGAAATACTATTTGCATATCTAACTTGGTATTCATTTGGTCGTTTCTTTATCGAAGGAATGAGAACAGATAGCTTAATGTTATTTTCAACAATTCGTGTTTCTCAACTTCTCTCATTAGTGATTTTTATTGGATCAATTAGTTGGTTATTATTGAGAAGATATTGGGAACCGCAAAATCAATGGTATTTAGACGGACAATTGAAATAAAAATTTCTCATAGTTAATGCTATTAGAGGTAAAATTTGGTATGATTAGAATGAATAAATTTTGAAGGAGATTATATAATGACAAAAAAAGTAGCAGTATTAGGCGCCGGTTCTTGGGGTAGTATCCTTGCCGATATCCTAACTGAAAATGGTCATGACATCAGACTTTGGTCAAATGTTCCAGCACAAGTAGCAGAAATGAATGAGTTCCATACAAATAAGCATTACTTGGAAGATTACACTTATTCTAAAGACCTACATGCATATGAAGATTTAAAAGAAGCTTTGGATCAAGTTGACGCTATTTTATTTGTTGTTCCAACAAAAGCAAGCCGTATTGTTGCTAAACAAGTAGCAGCAATTTTAGAAGAAACAGGTAACAAACCAATTATTATTCATGCAAGTAAAGGACTAGAACAAGTCACACACAAACGTATTTCAGAAGTTATTGAAGAAGAAATTCCTGCTGACATTCGTGGTAGTGTTGTTGTCTTCTCTGGCCCAAGTCATGCTGAAGAAGTTGCAAATCGTGATTTAACAACAATTGTTTCAGCAAGTACTGATCCTGAAGCTGCAAGTTTTGTTCAAGATCTCTTTATGAATAAATTCTTAAGAATCTACACAAATAACGATGTTATCGGTGTTGAAATGGGCGCAGCTATGAAGAATATTATCGCCGTTGGTGCTGGTATGCTTCATGGTATGGGCTATGGCGATAACGCTAAAGCAGCTTTGATTACACGTGGATTAGCTGAAATTGCTCGTTTAGGGACATCATTTGGTGCTAACCAATTAACCTTTATGGGACTTTCTGGTGTTGGTGATTTAATCGTTACAGCTACAAGTGTTCATTCACGTAACTGGCGTGCTGGAGACCAATTAGGTCAAGGTAAATCATTAGATGCTGTTGTTGCTGATATGGGTATGGTTATCGAAGGTGTTGGTACTGCTAAGGCTGCTTATGAATTAGCACAACAACAAGGAATTGATATGCCAATCACAAATGCAATTTATGACGTTTTATACAATAATAAAGAAATTAAATCAGTGATTGAAGCTTTGATCAATCGTGAAGGTAAATCTGAATTAGCAGAATAAAAGGGGATTAGACTATGCAAAAAGTTAAAAAAGCCATTATTCCGGCTGCTGGACTAGGGACTCGTTTCTTACCAGCAACTAAAGCGATGGCAAAAGAAATGCTCCCAATTGTTGATAAACCAACGATTCAATTTATTGTTGAAGAGGCGCGTCAATCGGGTATTGAAGATATTTTGATTGTTACGGGTAAAGGTAAGCGACCAATTGAAGATCATTTTGATTCGGTGCCAGAACTGGAAGCGAATTTAGCTGCAAAGCATAAAGACGAATTATTAAAATTAGTTGAAGAAACAACGGATATTAATTTGTATTTTGTTCGTCAATCTCATCCACGAGGTCTTGGCGATGCCGTTTTAATGGCTAAAGACTTTGTTGGGGATGAACCTTTTGTTGTCATGTTAGGCGATGATTTAATGGAAGATAAAGTACCATTAACGCGTCAACTCATGAATCGCTTTGATGAGACACATGCTTCAACTTTAGCGGTGATGAAAGTCCCTCATGAAGAAGTTTCAAAATACGGTGTGATTAATCCTGAATTAGAAGTTAAACCTGGATTATTCAATGTTAAAAACTTTGTTGAAAAACCTACACCTGAAGAAGCACCTAGTGACTTGGCTATTATTGGACGTTACTTATTAACACCTGAAATTTTTGGTATCTTAGAACATCAAAAACCAGGTGCTGGTAATGAAATTCAATTAACGGATGCCATCGATGCATTGAACAAGGTGCAACGTGTTTTCGCTCATGAATTTAAAGGAACCCGATACGATGTTGGCTATAAATTTGGCTACTTAAAAACAAGTATTGAGTATGGTTTGAAACATAAAGAAGTTAAAGATGAATTAAAAGAATATTTGAAGACTTTAGGCGCAAAATTAATTGCAGAAGATACAGCAAAAAATAAGTAGCCTAATTCTTACAGTAAAGCAGGTTTCAAGTTCAACTCACTTGGGACCTGTTTTTGATGTTAAAGCAATTAAATAGACAAAAAAAGTAACATAGGGTATTGTTGAATTACTTACTAAAAGAAAGAAGGTTGAACTAATGACAAAAAAATATGATGTTGTTGTGATTGGTGCTGGGCCCGGTGGAATGACTGCCGCACTCTATGCATCACGTGCAAATCTATCGGTTTTAATGATTGATCGTGGGATTTATGGTGGCCAAATGAACAATACGGCTGAAGTTGAAAATTATCCTGGATTTAAATCAATCTTAGGCCCTGATTTAGCAAAAGAAATGTACGAAAGTTCGACACAATTTGGTGCAGAATATGCATACGGTAGTGTAACCGATATTACAATTGAAGGCGATACTAAACTCATCACAACAGATAATGATGTTTTTGAAACAAAAGCTTTAATTATCGCAACTGGATCAGAATACAAAAAATTGGGTGCTGAAGGCGAAGATACCTTTAGTGGCCGAGGTGTATCTTACTGTGCAGTCTGTGATGGTGCTTTCTTCAAAAATCGTGAAGTCATCGTTATCGGTGGCGGTGATTCAGCAATCGAAGAAGGTTCTTATTTATCAAAATTAGCTTCAAAAGTGACGGTAATTCATCGTCGTGACAAATTACGCGCTCAAAAAATCTTACAAGATCGTGCCTTTGCGGATGATAAAATATCTTTTGTTTGGGATACTAATGTCACAGAGATTGTTGGTGACGATCGTAAAGTAACTGGCGTTAAAGTAACGAATAATAAAACAGGTGAAACATCTGAAATTCCTGCTAGTGGTGTCTTCATTTATGTTGGTGTTAAACCAATGACAACAGCATTCACAAAGCTTGGAATTACTGACGATTATGGTTGGATTCCAACTGACGAAAATATGCTAACAAATGTACCAGGTATTTTCGCAGTTGGTGATGTGCGTAAGAAAGAATTGCGTCAAATTACAACTGCAGTTGGTGACGGTGGTATTGCTGGACAACAAACATTTAGTTACCTTGAATCATTAAATGATGCAGAATTAAGTTAAATTATAGAATAAGCCTTTTGAGGCTTATTTTTTTATTTACTTGACTTTATGTGCATGTGAACATTATAATAATCTAATCCGCTTATGAAAAAAATTAAACATATGCGTAAATTTAAGTGAGAAGAGAGTTAGAATGACAAACAAAAAAAGAAACACAATTGGTGCTGTTTTATTAATTGCGACTTTTGCCGCTTTATTAAATCAAACATTGATGATTACAGCATTACCAAAATTAATCACCGTTTTAAATGTTAACCTTGCAACCGCACAATGGTTAACGACGGGTTATGTTTTAATGGTCGGAATTTCGACACCATTATCAGCAATTTTATATGAAAAATATTCAACAAGACAAATATTTGTCGGTATTATGGTTGTCTTTTTAATCGGAAGTATCGTTGCATCAAGTGGCGCTAATTTTTGGGCAATCTTAATTGGTCGCTTAATCCAAGCTGCTGCCGGTGGCGTATTGACTACATTTACGATGATTAGTGTCATTGCAATTAACCCAATTGAACGCCGTGGCGTTGTAATGGGACTTGCTATGCTTGTTATCTCAGCTGCTCCAGCAATTGGACCAACTTTATCAGGTATTATGATTACATTTTTACCATGGAGAGCATTATTTATTTTCATTATTCCAATCATGTTAATTTTATTAATTGTTGGGGTTTGTATTTTACCTAACTATTCAGAAAAGACAGATGTTAAAATTGATTTTAAATCATTCTTCTTATCACTAGTTGGACTTGCTACAATTTTAATTGGTATTTCAATTATTGGAGACCAATTATTAGTTGCACTTGTCCTTATTGTGATTGGTGTTTTAGCATTAATCTATTTTGGCCGTCGTCAATTAGCTTTAAAAGAACCATTTTTAAATATTCGAATTTTCAAAGTACGTTCATTCTCAACTATGATTGCATTAATTATGTTAGTTTTTGGTATTTTAATGGCAACAGAATTAGTTATGCCAATGTTCTTAGAAAATAATCAACATTTATCAGGAATGACTGCTGGATTAATTATGTTACCGGGTGCTGCAATTAATGCTATTATTTCACCTATTGTTGGTAACCTTTATGATCAATACGGTTATAAAAAAATATTTATATTTGGCTTTTTGATGTTGATGATTTCAGTACTACCAATGTTATTCTTAACAATTGAATTTCCTGTTTGGTTATCAGTTGTTACTTACGCTATTCGATTAACAGGGGTTGGTGCTATTATGGCTCCAGCAACAACAGAATCTTTAAAAGATTTAAATCCAATGGAAATAAATCATGCAACAACATTAACGAATACATTAAGACAAGTTAGTGGTTCATTATTTAATACCGTTATTATTGTTATTGCTAGTATTCCTGCATCATTTGTTGTTGGATACAAATATTCAATGATCTTTATCATGGTTGTCTCAATTGTAATTGGACTAGTTGGACTAATCTATTTCAGAAAAACAAGTAAAGCTTAAGGAGTTTTGAGATGCAAAATATGAATGGAAATTCTTTTTACGATACACATGAAGTTGAGAAATTAACAACAATTTACAACAGAATGATTCGATTAAGAATAAATGATACGTTAAAAGGGTTTGAACTTTCTGAGAGTAACTTTTTTTACGTGTTGTTAGTTTGTGAGTCACCTGGCGTTAGTCAGGATGAGCTAATCCAAAATATTTATCGGGATCACAGTGTTGTGACACGTGCTATCTCAAAATTAATTAAAGATGGTTGGCTTGAAAAAAAAATGTCGTCCGCAGATAAACGACGGACTGAACTTTATCCTACAGCAAAAGCGATTAATAATTATCAAGATATTTTTGATAGAATTACAGTCGTTAATGATGAAAGTATATCGGTGCTTAGTGAAGAAGAAATTAAGCAATTTGAGCATATTTTGGAAAAGGTAATTAAATCAGGAATTGAACGTGAGCGACTTGCTGGAAGAAAGATATCAGAATTATTCTGATATCTTTTTTATTATCCTGAATAGTAAGCGCATTTATTGTATAATAGTAATATTATATGAATGGGAGTGATATTTTGACTTGGGAAGATAATTATTTAACTTGGTTAAATGAAGAAACACTAGACGCAACATTAAAAAATCAGATTGTTTCGCTTAAAAATAATCAAGAAGATTTAAAAGAATCTTTTTACCAACCAATGGAATTTGGAACTGCTGGTATGCGTGGCTTGATGGGTCCTGGTATTAACCGGATGAACATCTACACGATTCGTCAAGCAACTGAAGGATTAGCTCGCTTTATGGATACGTTAGATGATGCAACTAAAATGCGCGGTGTCGCAATTAGTTATGATTCGCGTTACCAATCACAAGAATTTGCGATGGAATCAGCTAAAGTTTTAGGCGCACATGGTATTCCAAGCTTTGTTTTTGAAAGCTTACGTCCCACACCAGAATTATCGTTTGCAGTCCGCCATTTAGCTACTTACGCCGGAATTATGATAACGGCTAGCCATAATCCTAAACAATATAATGGCTATAAAATTTATGGTGAAGACGGTGGCCAAATGCCACCTAAAGAATCAGATATGATTACTGGTTTTGTTCGCGAAGCTGATGATTTATTTGCCATTAAAGTAGGTGATGAGACAGTATTAAAAGCTGATAAAACACTCCAAATTATTGGTGAAGAAGTTGACGCTGCGTATCTTGCTGAAGTTAAAAAAGTGACAATTAATCAAAAATTAGTTGATGAAGTTGGTGCTTCAATGAAACTTGTTTTCACACCACTTCATGGAACAGGTAAAATGTTGGGTGAACGTGCTTTGAAACAAGCTGGATTTGAACAATTTAAGATTGTGCCTGAACAAGCTGAAGGTGATCCTGAATTCCCAACAATCAAGTTACCTAACCCAGAAGACGCACCAGCATTTGATTTAGCTATCAAATGGGGTCGACGTGAACATGCTGATTTATTAATCGCTGTTGATCCAGATGCTGATCGTATGGGTGTCGCTGTACGTCAAACTGATGGTGAATATAAATTATTAACAGGTAATCAAATTGCTGCTCTAATGTTCAATTATATTTTAACTGCTAGCGAAGAAGCAGGAACTTTACCCGCTAATGCCGTTGGCGTTAAATCAATTGTATCAAGTGAACTTGCAACTAAGATTGCTGAAGCACATCATGCTAAAATGATTAATGTCTTAACAGGATTCAAATTTATTGCGGAACAAATTCAAAACTATGAAGAAACAAATGAACATACCTTTATGTTTGGTTTTGAAGAAAGTTATGGTTACTTAATTCGTCCTTTCGTTCGTGATAAAGATGCTATCCAAGCATTAGTAATGTTATCTGAAGTAGCTGCTTACTACAAACAATTTGATAAAACATTGTCAGATGGATTAGATGATTTATTTAAAGAATATGGTTATTACGCTGAAAATACTAAAGCGTTAACGTTTGAAGGTATTGAAGGTGTTCAAAAAATCAAAGATTTAATGACAATCTTCCGTGATGACGCACCTAAAGATTTTGCTGGCTATAAAGTCGCTAAATTAGAAGACTTCACAACGGGTATGGCGCAATTAGCTGATGGATCATCTGAAGAAATCGGATTACCAACTGCAAATGCGTTGAAATATATCTTAGAAGATGGTTCTTGGATTGCAATTCGTCCTTCAGGGACTGAACCAAAAATTAAATTCTACGTGGGAACGCAAGCTGAAACTGATGAAAAAGCACAAGCTAAGTGTCTTGCATTTGAAGAAGCAATTATGGCAATTGTCAACGCCTAACTAAAAAAGTAGTGCTAAATTTACATTTAGCACTACTTTTTTTGACCTTAAATGGGTTACAAAATTTATAAGCAAATAAAACAGTATTTTGTAAACAACTTTTTAAGATTTATTATTTTCTTTCAGGGCTGATTAACTTGTTTAGTTTCTATTTATTCATTTTTTTCTTTTTAAAGCGGTGATAAAGGTAGGCGATTCCAAGAAAGTAGATGGAAGCGAGTAGGGACGACACGGGGAGAACGCTAAAGATAGTCGGTGGAACAATCATTGCAAGCAATGGAAAGGCATAAGCGGCTGGAATTTTAACTTTGAAAAGATGGAGTATACAAAAAACGAGAGGCATAGTGATTAAGGCGACAACAACATTGGAATCGATTACCATGCAGGCGAGAACACCGATCGTTGCTGAAAGCGTCAAGGCAGTAACCTGTTTGAACACCATTTTTGCCGGATACATCGGCTTTTGTAGCACCTCGAAAAAAACGACAAGAATCGGTGGAATAGCGGCCATCAAAGGCTTTCCAGCAATCGTCACGAGACCAACCCAAATGAGTGAAGAAACGAGAAATAAAAGCATAGCCTGATAGTTAAGGTTTGTTTTTTTTGCGTAGTTTTGATCGAGTTTACGGCCTTTAACGACAATCATCTCGATGAAAGTGAAAATGATGATGGCAATGATGAATGAATATTTGGACGCATTAACGATGATTGGCAAGAGACCTGTAGCCAATGAAGGCGCCAGTGCCGATCGGGTTACCACTAATAGAAAGACCATGATGGCGATCATTAGGCAGATTTTAATTGTGTAAGAAATCTCAAGTAAATTGATGCCAAAACCGATAATTGCGGTGACAGAAGGCAGCAAAAAAAGATTAAACGAACGATCTAACCAATTGGCTTCGTGGTAAATCCACAGTCCAACTGTTAACGCGGCGATTTCAGGTAAAATAATTTCTGAATCATGTAAAAGTGACGCGGCTTGTACCATGATTAAAATCAAGATAAAACCGGTTAAGTATTCAACGGTTTTATTGGCTAAAAACTTCAAAAAAATGTCCTCCTTAAATATAAAGCATGAAAATAAGCATAACATAAAAAAGTAAGGTAAAGTTGCGCGACGTGTTCCAATTGATGTATCAAGCGTTTGCAATGTGAATCAGTTTATTTTTTTGTTAAAAGTTGATGATACTTGAATTAACTTTTCCATATGTGGTAAGATTGTAAAAATTTATATAAAAAATGAGAGGGAGCTGTTAATTATGGGAATGCATCAATACCTACAAAGTTTAAGTAATTTAGAAACGTTAAAACGAGCACCAGGATATTTTAAATATGAAGATCATTCGGTAGCGGAACATTCATTCAAAGTAACAGAAGCTGCTCAATTTTTAGGTGATGTTGAAGAAAATGCAGGAAATACGATTGATTGGCGCATGTTGTATGAAAAAGCGTTGAATCATGATTATACAGAACGATTCATTGGTGATATTAAAACACCCGTTAAATATGCAACAACAACGCTAAGAGAAATGTTAGCAAATGTTGAGGAATCATTATCTGAGAATTTTATTGTGAACGAAATTCCAGAAGAATTCCAAGATGCCTATCGTCGTAGATTATCAGAAGGTAAGGATGATACTTTAGAAGGTAAAATCTTGTCTGTAGCTGATAAATTAGATTTATTATATGAATCATTTGGCGAAATTCAAAAGGGTAATCCTGAATCAGTTTATACTGAAATTTATCAAGAAAGCTTAAAAACGATTCTTGAATTTTCAGATTTAGCGAGTGTTCAGTATATTCTACAAGAAATTCTTCCAGAATTATTAACGGAAGATTTCACAGATAAAGATAAAATTAAAAAAATAACCTTGGATATTATTAAGAAATAGAGTACACATAGGTTAAGGATTGCGTTGTATGCTAGAATAATGCATACAAGGTAGTCCTTTTTTGCTTAAAGAATAGGGAGAAATTAATGAAAACGGCAATTGTAACAGATAGTGCGTCATATATTGATCCAAAAGTAGCCAAAGATAAAAATATTATTGTTGTACCAATCACGGTTATTTTTGGGCAACAGACTTATTTAGAAGATGTGGAAATCTCTGCTTCAGAATTTTATCAAAGAATGAAAGATACGGATAAGTTACCCACAACGTCACAAGTCACAATGGGACAAATGCAAAGTGTCTTCGATAAATTAATTGAAGAGGGATTTGATGAAGTAATTTCAATTCATCTATCAACAGGTATCACAAGTTTTGTGGATAATTTACGTGCTTATTCAAAAACTGTGGAAGGAATTACGGTATATCCGATTGATTCTAAAGCAGCAAGTTCAGCAGAAGCCTTTCTTGTATTAAAAGCTGCTCAATTAGTGGCGCAAGGTGAGCATGCAGACACGATTGTACCTAAAATAGAAGCAATGCGTGAAACGGTGGGTATTTTCTTTGTTGTGGATAACTTGAGCCATTTACTTAGAACGGGCCGTATGACGAATGGTGCTGCGTTTGTGGGTAACTTATTACAAATTAAACCAATTCTGACCTTTAATCATGAAGGTCAAATTATCCCTTTAACTAAGGAACGGACAAAGAAGCGTGCTTTTCAACGGGTAATGGCAGATTTTTCTGATGCGATTAACTCAGTTGATTATCCAATTCGAGTAAGTATCGTTGATGCGAACAATCCTGAAGAGAGTACAAAATGGGTCTCATTTATTAAAACCAACTATCCTAATATTCCAGTTGAGGTTAGTCATATTGGGCCTGTTATTGGCGTCCATACTGGAGAAAAAACAATGGGTCTTATTTGGGGTCGTGATTATTTAGTTGATTAAGTTATTCTGAAAAAATAAGTGAGATAACGTGCGAAAGTATGTTCGGTATGCTAATATAATTAGTAGAGAATAATCATTTTTAAATGAGCCTGGGTAGGTTATTCCAGGCTTTTTTTAATTTCTAAAAATGATTGTATTGGAGGGGTTAACTTGATTGATAGACATGATGATGGCGTTTTTGACTTAGTTTCAAAGTACGAACCAACTGGAGACCAACCGAATGCGATTAAAACTTTAGTTGATGGATTAAATGATGGTAAAAAAGAACAAGTATTACTGGGTGCAACGGGAACGGGTAAGACGTTTACCATTTCAAATGTGATTAAAGAAGTTAATCGTCCCACATTAGTCCTTGCGCATAATAAAACATTGGCTGGACAATTATATGGTGAATTAAAAGAATTCTTCCCGAATAATGCGGTGGAATATTTTGTGAGTTATTATGATTACTACCAACCAGAAGCTTACGTTCCTTCAAGTGATACGTATATTGAAAAAGATTCCAGTATTAACGATGAAATTGATAAATTACGACATTCTGCAACAAGTTCATTATTAGAACGTAATGATGTGATTGTTGTTGCATCTGTCTCAAGTATCTTTGGATTAGGTGATCCAACAGAATATCGTGATCATGTTATTTCATTGCGTACTGGAATGACAATGGAACGTGATGATTTACTTAGAAAATTAGTCGATATACAATTCGAACGAAATGATATTGATTTTCAACGTGGTCGGTTTAGAGTTCATGGAGATATTGTGGAAATTTTCCCAGCATCTCGTGATCAAAAAGCTGTTCGTATTGAATTTTTTGGCGATGAAATCGATCGTATTCGTGAAGTTGATTCATTAACAGGTGAAGTTATGGGTGAACTTGAACACATGGCTATTTTCCCCGCAACGCATTTCATGACGAATGATGATGTGATGGATCATGCCATTGAAGGTATTGAAGTTGAATTGGCTGATCGATTAAAAGAATTAAAAGATGAAGATAAATTATTAGAAGCCCAACGTATCGATCAACGAACTACTTATGATTTAGAAATGTTACGTGAAATGGGCTATACATCCGGAATTGAAAACTATTCCCGCCATATGGATGGACGTAAACCTGGCGAACCTCCATATACATTAATTGATTTCTTTCCCAAAGATTTCTTGATCGTAGTTGATGAATCTCATGTAACCATGCCTCAAATTCGAGGGATGTACAATGGTGATCGCGCTCGTAAACAAATGTTAGTAGATTACGGATTCCGTTTACCTAGTGCACTGGATAACCGACCATTAACGATTGCGGAATTTGAAGAGCACGTTAATCAAGTCATTTATATGTCTGCAACACCAGGACCTTACGAAATGGAACGGACGTCAGATGTTGTTCAACAAATTATTCGACCAACTGGATTACTAGATCCAATCATTGAAGTTCGTCCAATTATGGGCCAAATTGATGATTTAGTTGGCGAAATTAATTTACGTATTGAACGCAATGAACGTGTCTTTGTCACAACATTAACCAAGAAAATGTCAGAAGATTTAACTGATTATTTGAAAGAGTTGGGGATGAAAGTTGCGTACTTGCATAGTGATATTAAAACGATGGAACGAACGAAAATTATTCGCGATTTACGCTTAGGCACATATGATGTTTTAATTGGAATTAACTTATTACGTGAAGGTATTGATGTTCCTGAAGTGTCATTAGTGACAATTTTAGATGCCGATAAAGAAGGTTTCTTACGTAGTGAACGTTCTCTAGTTCAAACAATTGGTCGTGCAGCTCGTAACGAAAACGGACGAGTGATTATGTATGCTGATAAAGTGACGGATTCAATGAAGGGCGCAATGGAAGAAACGCAACGCCGCCGTGATGTCCAAATGGCATATAATGAGGAACATCATATTACGCCAACTACGATTAAAAAAGCCATTCGTGAGTTAATTACGCCAACAAAAATTGAAGATAATTCAGGAACTGTTAAAACCTTTACCGAAACTGAATTTTTGGATATGGATAAAAAGGAACAACAAGATATGGTTGATCGCTTAGAAGGACAAATGAAAGAAGCAGCTAAAAAATTAGATTTCGAAACAGCTGCATCATTGCGTGATACGGTATTAGAATTAAAAACACAAATGTTATAAATAGGGGGATATTTCTTGAAAAATGATAAAATTGTGATCCATGGTGCGCGTGCGCATAATTTAAAAAATGTGGATGTCACTATCCCAAGAGATAAATTAGTTGTGATTACGGGACTTTCAGGATCAGGGAAAAGCTCATTAGCTTTTGATACACTTTATGCTGAAGGACAACGTCGCTATGTTGAAAGTTTATCAGCATATGCACGTCAATTTTTAGGGCAGATGGATAAGCCAGATGTTGACTCAATTGATGGGTTATCACCTGCTATTTCGATTGACCAAAAAACAACTTCAAAAAACCCACGATCAACAGTTGGGACAGTCACTGAAATTAATGATTATTTAAGATTATTATGGGCTAGAGTTGGACATCCAATTTGTCCAAATGATGGTCATGAAATCACGAGTCAATCCGTTGAACAAATGGTTGACCGTGTTTTAGAGTTAAAAGAGCGTACAAAACTTCAAATTTTATCACCTATTATTCGCAATAAAAAAGGACAACATAAAAAGATATTTGAAACGATCAAACGAGAAGGATTCGTCCGTGTTCGAGTTGATGGCGAGCTTCATGATATTGATGAAGAATTTGATCTTGAAAAAAAGGTCAAACACTCTATTGATATTGTGATTGATCGGATTGTTGTCAAAGAGGGCATTCGCTCACGTTTATTTGATTCATTTGAAGCAGCATTACGTTTATCTTCTGGCTACGCCACTGCAGATATTCTTGATGGTGATACAGATGGTGCAACAATTCAATTTTCCGAACATTATGCATGTCCTATTTGTGGATTTACAGTTGGAGAATTAGAACCACGTTTGTTCTCATTTAATGCACCATTTGGTGCTTGTGAAACTTGTGATGGTTTAGGAATGAAGTTAGAAGTCGATGAAGATTTAGTCGTTCCAGATCCAACTAAAACGCTAGCAGAAGGGGCAATTGAGCCATGGAATCCTATTAGTTCGCAATATTACCCATCGATGTTAGCCCAAGCTGCAGAAGCTTTTGGAATTCCAATGGATGTGCCATTTGAAAAGTTAACAGATGAACAACGTGATATTGTTTTGAATGGCGCTGGAACACGTGAATTTCATTTCCATTACGCTAATGACTTTGGTGGCGTTCGTGATGTAGATGCATTATTTGAAGGGGTTATTACAAATATTAGTCGTCGTCATACGGAGACTAATAGTGACTTTACGCGTGAACAAATGCGTAAATATATGACCAGCTTAACGTGTCAAACATGTCACGGTTACCGCTTGAATCGTAAAGCATTAGCCGTCCAAATTAATGGCCAACATATTGGTAAAATTTCCGCACTTTCAATTGGTGACGGCTTACCTTTCTTTGATAACGTTAACTTGTCAGAAAAAGAATCAATTATTGCAGCACCTATTTTGAAAGAAATTCGTGACCGCTTAACATTCTTACAAAATGTTGGCTTAAATTATCTGACATTATCACGTTCTGCAGGAACACTTTCAGGTGGAGAAGCACAACGGATTCGACTAGCCACGCAAATTGGCTCTAATTTATCGGGTGTTTTATATATTTTAGATGAACCTTCAATCGGGTTGCATCAACGTGATAATGATCGCTTAATTGAATCACTTAAGAAAATGCGTGATTTGGGTAATACTTTAATTGTGGTTGAACATGATGAGGATACCATGATGGCTGCTGATTATTTAATTGATGTTGGTCCTGGTGCTGGTGAATTAGGTGGTGAAATTGTTGCTGCTGGAACGCCCACACAAGTTAAAAAGAGTCGCAAATCATTAACTGGACAATATTTATCAGGAAAGAAATTTATATCATTACCTGATGAACGACGTGCTGGCAATGGTAAGAAGATTCGAATTACCGGCGCAAAAGAGAATAACTTAAAAAATGTAACGGTCGATTTTCCTTTAGGTAAATTCATTTCAGTTACAGGTGTCTCAGGTTCCGGTAAATCAACTTTAGTGAATGGTATTTTGAAAAAGGTATTATCACAAAAGTTAAATCGAAATTCTGAAAAACCAGGTAAATATAAATCAGTTTCTGGTGTTCAAAATATTGAAAGTGTTATTAATATTGATCAAAGTCCAATTGGTCGAACACCGAGAAGTAATCCCGCAACTTATACAGGCGTCTTCGATAATATTCGTGATTTATTTGCGGAAACTAACGAAGCAAAATTACGTGGTTATAAAAAAGGTCGTTTTAGTTTTAATGTCAAAGGTGGACGTTGTGAAGCCTGCAAAGGTGACGGGATTATTAAAATAGAAATGAATTTCCTACCAGATGTCTATGTGCCATGTGAAATTTGTCACGGGGCACGCTATAACTCTGAAACACTTGAAGTGACTTACAAAGGTAAGACAATCTCTGATATTTTAGATTTAAAAGTTGGCGAAGCTTTGAAATTCTTCGAACCAATTCCTAAAATCAGACGTAAACTGCAGACAATTGTTGATGTTGGTTTGGGCTATGTTTCGTTAGGCCAATCGGCAACAACATTATCAGGTGGTGAAGCGCAACGGATGAAGTTAGCTTCTGAATTACATCGTCAATCAAATGGTAAGAGTTTTTATATTCTTGATGAACCAACAACTGGTTTGCATACAGATGACATTAAACGCCTACTTAGCGTTTTAAATCGTTTGGTTGATGCGGGTAACACAGTCTTGGTTATTGAACATAACTTAGATGTGATTAAAACATCTGACTATTTAATTGATTTAGGTCCAGAAGGCGGCGAAGGTGGCGGAACGATTCTTGCGACTGGAACACCAGAAGAAATTGCTGAAGTGCCTGAAAGTTATACGGGACACTATTTAAAACCAATCTTAGAACGTGATCGTGCGAGAATGAATAAATAAATTAAGAAGTCAGATGAAAATCTGGCTTTTTTTTATTCCTTTTTTTTTAAAAAGTGTTAACTTTAAAGAAGACATAAAATAAATTGGAGGAACGGCTGACCATGGGCAATAACTATAAGAGTGTTTTTGATATTATTGGACCTGTTATGATCGGACCATCTAGTTCACATACAGCTGGTGCCGCTAAAATCGGTAAGGTTGGATTTCAATTATTTAATGGGAGAATCACTAAATTAAAAGTTCGCTATTATGAATCATTCGCAAAAACACATCGCGGGCACGGGACTGATTTTGCGACCGTTGCTGGGGTATTAGGCTTTGAACCTGATGATGTCCGTTGCCCACAGTCAATTCAGATTGCGGAAAAAATGGGGATTGAGATTCAGTTTATTGAAGATGCACACCCAAGTCCAATTAACCATCCGAATAGTGTTAAATTAACGATTGAAAATGAGACAAAAAAAATCGAATTAATGGGTTGCTCAATTGGTGGTGGCACAATTGAAATTAGGGCTTTCACTATAAAAAAACAACAATTTTTTCCAAAGGGTAGTTTACCGATACTAGTGTTGGAAGCTAATCCAGTAAATAAAAATAAAATTCAAAAACAAATCGAAAAATCGACAACTATTGTTATGCAAAGTGAATCTGAGTTAATGCCAGAGGATATTATGTATGAATATGATTTATCCAAGAATATTACTGAGACTGATATTAAGCAACTGCGATTATTAACGCACAATCTCATTTATTTAAAATAGGAGGTTCCATCTTGTATAAAAGTATTGCTGAGTTAGTTTCAACTGCTAATAAAGAACACAAATTAGTTTCAGAATTAATGATTGAACAAGAAATGGCGCAATCAAGTGAAACTAGAGACGTTATCATTGAAAAAATGTCTGCTAATCTTGAAGTGATGAAGCAAGCGATTGAAAAGGGATCAAATGGTGAAGGCGTTTCTTCAGCAACGGGATTAACGGGTGGAGATGCGGTCTTACTACGGAAATATCGTGAGAAAGGGCACTCTTTATCTGGGGATGCTAACTTAGAGGCGATGCAATATGCAATTGCGACTAATGAAGTCAATGCTTCGATGGGACTTATTTGTGCGACACCGACTGCAGGTTCATCTGGAACGTTGCCTGGGGTTATTTTCATGATACAAAAACGATTAAATTTATCACATGAAAAGATGTTACAAGCTTTATTTACGTCAAGTGCCTTTGGAATGATCGTGGCAAATAATGCCATGATTGCCGGAGCGACTGGTGGCTGTCAGGCAGAAGTCGGCAGTGCATCAGCAATGGCAGCAGCTGCCGCCGTTGAGGTTACTGGTGGAACGCCGGAACAATGTGCAGAGGCTTTTGCGATGGGACTTAGTAATTTATTGGGACTGGTTTGTGATCCAGTTGCTGGATTAGTTGAAATTCCATGTATCAAGCGAAATGCAATAGGAGCCGTGAATGCTTTAACGGCAGCAGATATGGCACTTGCTGGATTATCTAACAAAGTACCAGCTGATGAAGTTATTATGGCTATGAAAGACATTGGCGAACGTATGCCGAGCTCGCTTAGAGAAACTGGGATTGGTGGATTAGCTAGTACACCAACGGGCCAAGCAATTAAAATGAAAATATTTGGTGAAACGATATAGGGTTGGAAACAACTCTTTTTTTGTGCGCAGATACAAAAGAAACACCAGGTATGTTATAATAATTATAGTAGATTTGGAGGAATGAATATGACAGATACGTTAGAGCTAGTTGTAATTACAGGGATGAGTGGGGCCGGTAAGACGGTCGCAATGCAAAGTTTTGAAGATTTAGGTTATTTTTGTATTGATAACTTACCACCAACTTTATTACCTAAGTTCTGGGAGTTGGTAAAAGAGTCAGGTAAAATTTCAAAAATTGCCCTTGTTATGGATTTAAGATCAAGAGCTTTTTATGATGAAATTATCGAAATGTTATCAGGATTTGATAACACTGAATTTGTAACCACTAAAATTGTCTTTCTTGACGCATCAGATGCAGAATTAGTTTCTCGTTACAAAGAAACAAGACGTGCGCATCCGTTAGCAATGGAAGGCCGTCTGATGGATGGCATTGAAAAAGAACGTGACTTATTAAATGATATTAAAACACAAGCACAATTAGTGATTAATACGACTAATTTGTCACCACGTCAGTTACGTGAAGAGATTTTTCATAATTTTGAAACCAGAGAAACAGCTAATTTTCATGTTGAAGTCTTATCATTCGGATTTAAATATGGCCTACCTATCGATGCAGATATCGTGATGGATGTCCGTTTCTTACCTAACCCACACTATATTCCAGAATTAAAACCACAAACTGGCTTAGATAAGGCAGTTTATGATTATGTGATGAAACAACCAGCTACAGAAGGTTTTTATACCAAATTTGAATCGTTAATTGAGTCAATTTTACCTGGCTACGAAGCTGAAGGTAAAACCAATTTAACGATTGCGATTGGCTGTACTGGTGGACAACATCGCTCAGTTGCTTTAGCTAAAAGATTGAGTGAAGAATTGAAAATTAACTATCCGGTGAACGTTACACACCGTGATATTAATAAAAGTAAAGAATCGGTCAATCGATCATGACGAGAAGTGGACATAGACCTAAGATAGTCGTTATTGGTGGCGGAACAGGGCTACCCGTTATTTTAAAAAGTTTAAGAGATAAAAATGCTGATATCACGGCGATTGTAACGGTTGCTGATGATGGTGGTTCGTCAGGTATTATCAGAGATTACGTGAATGTTGTGCCGCCTGGTGATATTCGTAATGTTATTGCCGCATTATCTGAGTTACCAGAAATATATTTAGATATATTCCAGTATCGGTTTGATACGTCCGATCGATTTTTTGCAGGACATGCGATTGGTAATTTAATTATTGCAGCACTAACTGAAATGAAAAATGGTGTTTTTGCTTCTGTCCAAGAATTATCAGAAATGATGAGAGTTGATGGACATGTCTATCCCGTTGCGGATGAACCGTTAGTATTAAATGCAGAATTTTCTGATGGCACTTTTTTAGCGGGGGAAGCAGAAATAACTGCCGCTAGAAAATCAATTAAGCGTGTTTGGGTAACCTCAAGTGAAAAAAGTGAAACTAGTGTGCCAGAAGCTGTACCAGAAGTTGTTCAAGCTATTCTTGAAGCAGACCAAATTGTCCTTGGACCTGGGAGTTTGTTCACAAGTATTTTGCCTAATTTAGTTATTGGTAATGTGGGTAAGGCACTGTCTGAAACAAAAGCAGAAGTTGTTTATATCTGTAATATTATGACGCAAAAGGGTGAAACAGAACATTTTACTGATGCTGATCATGTGCGTATTTTGAATGGGCACCTAGGTAAATGTTTTGTGAATACAGTGCTTGTGAATACGGCACCGGTTCCTGAAGGTTATATGGATAAAGAAAAATATGATGAGAATTTAATTCAAGTTGAACATGACTTTAATGGATTAAGGGAACAACATTGTCGAGTGATTTCATCTAACTTCTTAAAATTAAAAGATCAAGGTGTCTTCCATGATGGCAATAAAGTCGTTGAAGAATTAATCCGTTTAGTTGGTCGACCAAATCGCGAATTAAGACATAGAAAGACTATTTAGTACAGAGATAAGGTGAAAGAATGTCATATGCAAGTGAAGTGAAAAAAGAATTAACGACCCTCAAAGTCAGAAAAAATAATGCTAAAGCAGAGTTAATGGCGTTAATTAGAATGAATGGGTCTTTGAGTATTATTAATCATCAATTTGTTTTAAATGTTCAGACTGAGAATCCCGCAATTGCGAGACGGATTTATGAACTTTTAAATGAATTTTATGACATTACAAGTGAACTATTAGTTCGTCGTAAAATGAAATTAAAGAAAAATAATATTTATATTGTACGTTTAAAAACAGGTAGTGATTTTGTTTTAAAAGACCTGGATATCATTGAAGATATGCAACTTAAAATGGGTGTACCAATGGATCTGTTGGCCCATGATGATATGATGATGCGTTCATATTTACGTGGGGCATTTTTGGCAGGTGGTTCTGTTAATAATCCTGAAACAAGCCGTTATCATTTGGAAATTTACTCAGTCTATGAAGAACATAATCAAACAATTTGCGAAATGATTAATAAATTTGGATTCAACGCTAGAATGACTGAACGTCGAAGTGGTTATATCGTTTATTTAAAAGAAGCAGAAAAAATTGCTGATTTCTTGTCATTAATTGGCGCAACAACGGCTATGTTGAAGTTTGAAGATATTAGGATTGTCCGCGATATGCGTAATTCAGTTAATCGCATGGTTAATTGCGAAACAGCTAATATGAATAAAGTGGCGGATGCTGCGAATAAACAAATTGCTAATATTGAGTTTATTGCACATTCTGTTGGTTTAGGGCAATTACCTTCTAAATTAAAAGAAGTTGCTGAAACACGTCTGGTTCATCAAGAAGTTAGTTTGAAAGAATTAGGTGATTTAGTACCAGGTGGTCCAATTTCAAAATCTGGGATTAATCATCGGCTACGAAAAATTAACGAATTTGCTGAAAAAGTTCGAATTGGTGAAAAATAAACGAAATTTTAAAGAGGTGAGATAGCATGATAACATTTAAATATGATACGCAACTACTAATAGAAGGTAGTACATTAGACGAGGACCAATTGAACGATAAGATTTTACGTCAATTCAAAGGTGATAGTTTACTTGTTGCGGGAGATTCTGATTTAATGAAACTGCATTTCCATACGAATGCGCCGTGGGAAATATTAGAATATTGTGCTGGACTTGGAGAAATCTTTGATGTTGTTGTTGAAGATATGGTCAGACAATCTAAAGGATTAAAAGGTTAACCAAATAAAATACGCATATAACTGATAGCTTTTATCTTAGCTATTAATTATATGCGTATTTTTTATTTATCTAAATATGATTTTAAGGTAGCTAGATCAATTGATTCATCAAAAATATGGTCGTCAACGATAACGGTTGGTACAAATTGAATATTTGCGTCGTTAGCTTCAGCGATAATTGAGTTAATGTAAGTTTTATCAGAAACGTCAGTTAAACTAAAGGTCTTTTCCATATAGGCAGCAACCTCATCCAGTGTTAAGTCTTTCCACGTATCTTGCGTTTTAAATAATTCAGTTATTAAATCGTAAGATTTTTGCGGATTATCTAAAGGAAGATAATGATGAGCAACATTACCACGTTGTAAGGATTCTTTTTCTTTATCAAAAAGTTTGATGACACGTTTTACACGTCCGTTTGCAACATAAGAATCTAAAGTCTCTTTAGATTTTTCGAACCATTCTTTTGAGTAGGGGCAACGTAGGTTAATAAACTCAATAATTGTTTTTGGCGCGTCAGAGTTACCAATCACAAGTCCAAAGTCCCGATTTACTTTTGAAGCATCAATAATTGAAATATCCATTTTTATCAGTCCAGTCTTCATTTATTAGCGTCAGTATAGCATAAGACGGGTTCATCTGAATAATTATCCGCTCAAAAAAAGGACACTAACAAAAGTTAACTTGTTAGTGTCCTTAAACGTTAAAGCTTATTTAAGCCCTTTTTTGTTAGTCATAATTTTATCAATCAAACCGTATTCTTTTGCTTGATCAGCAGTCATAAAGTTATCACGATCTGTATCTTTATCGATAACTTTAATATCTTGACCAGTTGCATCAGCTAAAATTTGGTTAATCAATGTTCTTGTTTTCAAGATATGTGCAGCAGCAATTTCAATTTCTGTTGCTTGACCTTGAGCGCCACCAAGTGGTTGGTGAATCATAATTTCTGAGTTAGGTAATGCAAAACGTTTACCCTTTGTACCAGCAGTTGCCAATACACTGGCCATTGAAGCAGCCATACCCATAACGATTGTTTGAACATCAGCATTGATGAAGTTCATTGTATCGTAGATAGCTAAACCGGCTGAAACAGAACCACCGGGTGAGTTAATGTAAATTGAAATATCTTTTTCTGAGTCTTGAGCGTCTAAGAAAAGTAATTGAGCGATAATAGCATTTGCCATATCATCATTAACTTCACCAGATAACATAATGATTCTGTCTTTTAAAAGACGAGAGTAGATATCATAGGCACGTTCGCCACCGGCAGATTGTTCGATAACTGTAGGAACCATATTCATAGTTAGAAACCTCCGAATTTATTATTATTTACTTTTTTTATATTAGCATTTGAACTAATGTAATGCTAGTTTAAACCCTTGGTCAAAAAAGGTCAAATAAAATAAACTAAATTTATTCTTTAGTTTCTTTTAAAATAATCGCATCTGATGACCTTGTTTTTGAACCATAGAGTAGGTTCCCTGATAAATGACGAACCAAGTAGCCAGAATAAGATACTGAAAGGGCTACAGGTGGTTTAATAGGTGTTACAGAATGTTGCGTTGAAACAAAAGCGATTGGTGATTTATCTGTTACTTTTTTCTTAACCTTACGAGGTTTTTGTTTTTTAGGTGCCGAAACCTTAGGGGACACAGGTTCTGCATTTTTTCTGGGATCCATTGGATTCACAGGAGCTACACGAGAATCTTCACTATCGCTTCGCGGTGTTGCTTTAATTTGTTTGGGTACATACATGGATAAAATGAACAAGTTAGCTACGATTGAGGCTAAGGAAATTCTAGTTAGGCGGGATGTTCTAAACTTTTTATGCATTAGTGATATCCTCCTGACTATCTGTTCGAATAGCCACAACCATATTAGCAAATATCTCCCAATCAGAAGCTAATGGTGGACTATTCCAGATTAGGTAGCGACTGGGGACATCTGCCATCAAGAAGTCAGAAAGGTAAATATCGGTTTGATCTGTTAATTTGTAGTTAACTTCCAAATTAAAGAAGGGCATTGAATCAAGATTTTTGTGAATTAAATCATTGTAGTTACTCCCTTTTGAAAAATCAATTGTTATATGCACCGGTTTTGAAACGGTTGGTAAATCAATATAACGAATGAATAAGAAAAGATATTCTGATTTTAAACGGGCCATGTTAATGTTTTTTTCTTTGAAAATATCCGGTACATTCGTTGTTAAGTTAGTTATCAATTGGTCAACGAAGATATAAAACCAACTATAATTTTCTTTTAAAATAGTATTATCTACGGCAACTTGCCAACTAAAATCAATTTGGGCACTATGGTAACTAGAAAAATGAATACGAGATAATTCGTCAAATAATGTCATATAACTTTGTTCACTTAATGTGATATCAAAGAACTTTTGTAAGTCTTTAATAACAAAATTATTGAGTGATTCAATTTGTGAAAAGAAAGATGAGTTATTAAATGTAACGTCAACAATGTCTTCCATATAAAGGAAATTTAGAACAAATACTGTTTCAATTGATAACTGTTCATCCGTAAGTCCATTAATACCTGGATTTTCTTGAAGACAGTCTTGAATATTGGACATGATTGAGTCTGAATTAGCAAAATTAACATCAGCAAAACGATTAGTATCATTTCGATTAGAAGCTAAACTTTGTATGAGAACAGCTGAAAAATACTTTAGTTTCAATAATTGTATTTGTGTGAGATCAAGATTTAAGCTAGAAATTAATTGGTTAGAAAATAAACTAGAATTACGATCAACTTCTTCATTAAATGGGAAGTTGTAGTTCTTATAGACAGCTAAATAAAGGTTATAAAAAAATAAGCGAATATTTTCTTCAGGACCTACTAATTGGAAGTTTTTAGTGATTTTAAAGCCTAATTTTTGTAACATATCATCTAAAAATTTCTTGGTCCGATAACCAGTTGCTTCACTTAAAAATAACGATTCGGTGAAGGATTCTATACTAAAATTAGGGTTAGTAAATAGCGCATTCAGCATCAAAAATTGAGGTGACTGCTTAGCGTATAGAAGTAATAGGTGATCGATGGAATCTAAGCCATTTTTTTGTAGACTTACTTTGTTATTGCTAACTTTTAATAAATAGTAATCGTCTAATCCTTCAGTGACAAGATCTTCTTCTAAAGACTTGATAGTTGTTGCTGTATAATATTTTGACCATTTAAAATGTTTTTGGATGTCTGTTTGCGAAGCAGATTGGTCATAAGTATTCTCAAGATAAGAAAATAATTCTAACTTACGAATATCATCTTTGTTAAATATAAAGTCCATTTATCGCGATTCCTCCTCATTAAAGAGTATGTACTATCCATTATAGGGGAATTGCCAACGGTTTGCATATAAATCTAGAATCAATAATTATCATATTTTTAAAAAAATTGACAAAAGTGGTGATATAAAATAACATGTCATTAATATATGTATTCAAATTATAGAAATAACAGAAGAGTAATTTTTTTAGACAGGGAGAGGGAAATCTTTATGAATAAAATAGTATTAAGCGCCTTTGTAACACTATTAGGTCTCTATATGACTGCATCTGAGGCAACGATTCAAGCGGCGAAAACTAATCGTGGTAGTGCGCAATCCGATTTGTCTATGGATTTTCAATCTGGAGCAACAACAGTCGATTTTGCTTCTTCCCTTAGTTTCAATACAACTAAAATTGATTCGAATGATAAAAAAAGTTATGCCAAAGCGCAAGATATGGCAACAGGGGCAAGCACACCCAATTACGTTCAAGTTTCAAATTTTAGCGGAACTGAAAATGGTTGGGTGCTTGAAGCTAAACAGAGTCGCCAATTTGAATCTGAAGAGACGCATAAATCGTTAACGGGTGCCTATCTTAGTTTTAGTAATGGTGAACTTGTTTCCATTTCTGCGGATAAAAAACCTGGATTTTATAAGAAAAATTTTGATTTGTCTGTAGGAGCTAATAAAGTAGTCGTTGCCGCAAAAGGTGATGAAGGATACGGCACTTGGGTTTACCGTTTTGGGAATGAGGCAACTAAAGGAAATAGTATCGCTTTGAATATTCCCCGTGAGGCAACTAAGATGACAGATGTCTATCGTAGTGAAATTACATGGTCATTAAATGATGTGCCATCAAATGAATAATAATGAAATGATAACCACAAAATTTATTAAAAGATTCGGCTATTTATTTTTATTCAGTATTTTATTTTTATTCGGAGTGGACATTAAGCAGGTTAATGCCAGCCAAGTTGACTTTTCTGTTCAACCTATGATATCTGACTATCAATTAGATAAGAAAAAAACTTATTTTGATTTAAAAGCAGCACCAGGAACTAAAACACAGCTGAAAATTAAGGTAGCTAATCTTATTGATAAATCACTAACGTTTGAAGTCCTCATTAAGGATGCAACAACAAACTATAATGGGGTTGTGGAGTACGCGGAATCACAAAGTAAAGTATTGGCACAACAGCCGTTCTCAGTGGTAAAAGCAGTTAGAGCTCGTCAGAATCGTATAACTGTTCCTGCAAAAAGTGAAAAAATAGTTACTTTGGATGTTGCGTTACCCAATACGACTTTTGCAGGTGTCGTTGCGGGAGGTATATCGGTGATTGAAGACAATGATGCTCAGTCTCAAACAAAGTCAGAACGAGCGGTTATTGATAATCGTTATTTATATACGACTGCGGTAATATTCCATGGAGAACAACCTGTAACTAGCGCACAAGTAAAATTAAAAACGGTTGATATCACACAAATTAATGCACGTAATGTGATTGCTGCGAGATTTGAAAATCAGAGCGCTATGTTTTTAAATAAAGTTCAAATAAATACACAAGTCAGACGGTTAGGTAGTTCAAAAGTATTATATCGAGCAAGTAATAAGGACATGCAAATTGCCCCAACCAGTGCGGTTACCTTTCCAATTCCATTAGCTGCTGGTGAATTACTCAAAAGTGGTACCTACGAACTTAGTGCAGAGATGACTTCTAAAAATCAGGCATGGCATTTTAAACAGAAATTTACGGTAAGTGGATCAAAAGCAAGAATATTGAATGAGAAGGATGTTACAATCGATCAAACAAATTACTGGATCTATTGGATATTACTCTTGTTCGTACTGATAATCGTTAATGTTTTTGTTATATTATGGATTAATCGAAGATTAAAAAGAAAGTATCAACAAAAAATTAAATAATTTAAATGAAAAAGTTATTAATTAAGGGATATTATCTTTTAATTAATAACTTTTTTATTTTCAAATATTTTTAAAAAGGTAAAAAATGTGATTTAACATTGTGCACCATTGAAGATACAATATGTACATAATAATTGTAGATGTAGTATGTACATATTGTATCTTCACTTTACTAAAAGTTAATGGGAATTGTTAGAAAAATAGGGGATGACAATGACTTAACGATATGATAGTAAGACCAAATAAATAAGATAATTAAGCATTAGAGAGGGATAAAAGATGAGGAAACATAACAGTAGAACAAAAGAATGGATTTCAGCAACACTTATAACAAGTGCTGTTTTTGCAGGATTATTTGCTGGGGGGGCCAGTCACAGGGAACCTAGTGTATTTGCTCAAACTGATGAGAGCAGTATGTCAAGTGAGTCATCAGATAACGCCACAAGTGAATCAGGAAAAAAGGCGATATCAAGTGATTCTCTAAAAACTAAATCAATCACAATAAAAAAAAGTGAATCAAAAACAAAAGCTAAACCGTCAGCAAAAGCTAAACTAAGTACTAGAGCAGCTGGGTATGTTGGACCAGCAAATGATGTATTTCCTGATGATTACTGGGATACAACAAAAGATTATTCAGCGGAGTCAGCAACGGCATTTGTTTCACAGTCGGGTTCACAGAATAAACCTGGCGAACCTGTATTATATTTTGGAAATAATTATTTTCCTTTTCAAATGAATGAGTTATTAAATAATGATCCCGTCAGTGGTCTTAATAAGTCTGGTTGGGCCTACATGTTTGATACTGGAATAAATCCTGTTCCAAGGAAATCTTATGGAATTATTATTAATAATAGTGTCCCAGGTAATCGTGGATACGGGTTGGTATCATCCTTTTCATCAATTCCTTATACAATTGAATCTGCAGTTAAAGGTAAGGATATCACTGGATATCAACTTTTTAAAAATAAAACAGGTACTGGATTTAAGGCAATTATGTATGATACAAAGTATAAATTAAGTTATACATTTGAGGAAGTTTATGATGCTAGTGGCGGTGTTTATAGCTATTTTAGTATTACTAACAATGACACAACGGCTCGTGCAGTTGGAGCTATTGAGGGCGTCGATACATTCGTTGATGAGGATGCTGTTACCATTGAAAGCTTAGGCCCGGATGAAGGATTCAAAATGGTTGGGTCAGCACATAGTTTAAATTTCAAATTAAATGATCCAAGAAATAATACCAAATTAGGTGGATGGACGAATTACACAGGCGGAGATGAACCAAATGTTATGAATACTGGTTATTTAAATAATTATTTCAATGGTGGTGCACTTGGAACTGGAATGGAAAAATCACCACATAATAAAATTATTGCCGTTTCAAATATTAAGAATCCAGATAACCCATTTAAAGGCGATAGTGGGTTCATAATAAAAGCTAATCCGAAAACTTTGGAACCAGGAGGAACACTCGTAACGGGTTCTTATCAAACTTATAAGGAAGCTGTTGCACCTGTTGCAAGTGTAAAAGAACAAACGATTAATGCTTATGCAAGTCAAACTAATAGGCCTAAAGTTTTAGGAACGGTTTTAGATAAGGATGGCAGTAAAGGTTATATTCAAATTACCTATCCAGATGGGTCAACGTCAGGAACAACAGAGAATGTGTACGACACAGGTAAGGTAGATACTAGTGCTGATTATAGTGCAAACATTGACACTTCTAAATTAAAATTAGGTTCAAATAAGATAATAGTGACAGCTGTTGACGATAGTGAAGTAGAACAGTTAAAACCTGTTACGGTAACAGTCAATCTTTATAAATTAGGTGCAACTGCTATCCCACAAACAATCAAAGTTGGCGATACGGTTAAGACAGGCGAAACGGACTTAATTAAGAATTTAACAATTATTAATCAACCAACAGTTAATGCACATACCTTAAAAATGGATACAACAAATCCATCAGGTAAGCCACTTGATAATAAAACAGCAGGATTTTACATTCAAGATATGCTTTTAACAGATACTGCAGTTAAACCAAATGAAATCGCAAAAGTAGCTGTACCCGTTACCGTAACTGATAGTGATACTGCATTTGACAAAACTTCTGCTCTTTATGCCAAGGGATTTGAATTAAAAACAGCGGATATTCAAAACTTATCAACTGGTGATTTAGATACATTAATCTTGAATAATAGTAAAGCTAGAGGCTGGCTGATAGCGACGGGTGCCGAATCTAAAGTTAGTGTTAAGTCAACAGAACTTAAACCAACTTCAGGTGATGGTTTTTATAAAGCAGTTATCCAAAATTCTGATGGTCAAACAAAAGAAATTGTGATTACTGTCTCAGGTGGATTAAAAATTACATCAGCACCTACTGCAACTGACTATGGTTCTTCCAGTGGCGTGATATTACCTTACAGTGGAGAAAATTTTGATCTCCAACGTAGTGATTCTAGTACCAATAGCAGTGTGAATATTTCTAATGCAGGTAAACAAGCTTGGACATTAACTGCTCGACTTACAAAAGGTTTGACAGATAGTGCTAATGATAAGTTAACTGGTGTTTTGGAGTATGTAAATTCAGCTAATGGTGTACAAGATATAGAATCAAGTAGTGCAGAAGTTGGTTCAGGACAGTCTGAGGCAACTCAAGAAGTCCGTTGGGATAAGGATAAAGGAATTGTCGCTCAACTTAACGGAGGTAATACATCACTTAAAGCTGGAGCCTATACAGGGGAAATAACATGGACACTAGAGAATACACCTTAATGTTATAGTTTCTAATTTAATCTTAAATGATTTGAATATTTTTAGCAGTTTAATTATGAACTAAATAACAATCCCAAATAATAGTAAATCCATATCAATACTGCTAAGTATTGATATGGATTTTTTTAATAAAAATTAATGATAACTAAATTTTATTCGTATTTTAGTGGCTTAATAATTTTCGTTTTATGATGAGATAAAACTTATGAATAATTATTATTTGTTTAATTTTCAAATATTTTTAAAAAAATAAAAAATTTGATTTAACATCGTACACCATTGAAGATATAATATGTACATGTTAATCAAAGACAAAGCATGTACATGTTGAATTTTTAACTTTGCTAAAAGGTATATTTGATAAAAGTTAATAGAAATAGCTAGATAAATAGGGGATAGTAGTGAATTGGCAATATGTTAGTGAAATCAAATAGACTAAATTGATAAAATAATTAATAAGTTAAAAGCAAGGATTGGGGAGGGCTAAAAAATGAGAGAGTATAAAAACAGAAAAAAAGAATGGGTTTCGGCAACAATTATGACAAGTGCTGTTTTTGCAGGATTGTTAGCTGGGGGAGCTAGCCATAGAGAACCTAGTGTGTTTGCTAAAACCGATGAGAGCAGTATGTCAAGCGAATCATCAGATGAAACATCAAGTAAGTTAACGATTAAAGAATCAAGTGAATCAGAAAAAAAGGCGCTATCAAGTGAATCTGTAGAAACTAAATCAACAACTAAAAAAAGTGAATTAAAAATAAAAGCTAAATCATCAGAAAAAACTAAACGAAGTACTCGAGCTACCACTCGAGCAGCTGGATATGTTGGACCAAAAGATGAAATTCTACCTACTGTTAAATGGGAAACAAAAGATTACGCAGCTGATGTAGCAAAGACGTTTGTTTCACAATCGGGGAGATCTGATAAGCCTAATGAACCAGTTATGTACTTTGGAAATAGTATTGAACCTTTTCAGCCTAGTGAACTGACGAATAATAATGACGCAGATAGAGCAAGCAATAATAGTTCACCTAATTTACCATCTTGGTCATATACGTATACTACCGGAAAAAATCCGCGTCCATCGATTATACACGGGCTGATTATGGGCGACAAAATAGCTCGTGGTTATAATGTGAATGAAGCTTACCTAGACAACGGTATTTCTGGTATCGAGGGTGGACTTTTAGATGGGTCAATTACTGATTATCATCTTTATAAAAATAGTATGAACACGGGATTTAAAGCAACTATGTATGATAGTAAGTACAAAGTTAGTTATACTTTTGAATCAGTATATGGTAGGACTGGTGGTATTTACCGTTACTTTAGTATTACAAATAATAATTCAGATTCACAAAAAATAGGTGCCTTGGAAACAAATGATACTTTTGTAGATTCTGATAAAGTTCCTTTACAGAGTATTGGACCTAATGATGGCTTTAAAATGATTGGGGATAGTACTAGTCAGAAGCATGTTTTGGATGTGAGATTGAAAGATCCAGAGTCTAATGCTACTTTGGGTGGTTGGACAAATTATACGGGCGGTTCTCAAGATAAGATTCTAAACCCCGCTAATTTTAATAACTACTTTAAAGGGGGGGTAGCCGGGACAGGTATGGAAGGTTCAGCAGCAAACACTAATATTGGAATTGAAAATATTAGTAATCCAAGTAAAACAATTGGTGATGATAGTGCGTACATTATGAAAGCTAATCAAGTTGATTTAGCTCCAGGTGCAACACTTGTTAATGGGTCTTACCTTACTTATAAAGAGACAACACCTAGTACTCCTCCCGTTGCGACAGTTAAAAATACAATAATTAACGGTTACGCTGATCAAAAAGGTGTTGAGATTACAGGAGATGTTACTGATTCAGATGATACAAAAGGAAATATTGAAATCGGGTATCCAGATGGAACGTCAGAAAAGAATCCTTACGATACTATTACAGTGGATGTGAAGAATCCTACACCGTATTCTGTACCAGTTAATATGTCTAAACTAGGTCCAGGTAAAAATGAACTATTAGTTACGGCAGTTGATCCAGGTAATAACCGTCAAGAAAAACCAGTTACTATAACTGTTAACGTATTCAAATTAGGCGCAATTGCTATCCCACAAACAATCAAAGTTGGCGATACGGTTAAGACAGGCGAGACGGATTTGATTAAAGATTTGACAATTATTAATCAACCAACAGTTAATGCACATACACTAACTGTTGATGGGACAAATCCATCAGGTAAACCACTTGATAATAAAACAGTAGGATTTTACATCCAAGATATGCTTTTAACAGATATTGCAGTTAAACCAAATGAAATCGCAAAAGTAGCTGTACCAGTTACTGTAACTGATGATGACACTGCAACTGATAAAGTCTCTGCCCTTTATGCAAAAGGATTTGGCGTAAAGCAGGCAGATATTCAAAAATTAACAACTGATGAGTTGACTGCATTAATTCTAAAGACTAGTGAAGCTAAAGGATGGTTGTTAGCAACTGGTGCTGAATCTAAAGTAAGCGTTGATTCAACGACACTTAAACAAACTTCAACTGATGGTATTTATCAGGCAGTTATCAAAAATTCGGATGGTTTAAAAAAGACCATTAACATTGAAGTTACAGGTGGATTGAAAATTACAGAAGGACCTGGGGCAACTAATTACGGTTCTTTTTTAGGTGTTACGTTACCTTACAGCGGAGAAGACTTTAAAGTTCAACGTAGTGACCCTGATCCTCATGTTAATAGCGTACAAGTTTCTAACGCGGGTAAACAAGCTTGGACCTTAACAGCTCAACTTACAACACCGTTAACGGAGCATAACGATGCTAACGTTAAGTTAAATGGTGTATTGACATATATAGATGCATCTGGTCAATCGCAAGATATAGAATCAAACAGTGCAGAAGTTGGTTCAGGGCAATCTGAGGTAACTCAAGAAGTAAGTTGGGCAAACGACAAAGGAATTATCGTTCAACTTAATGGAAATAACCCTTTGCTTAAAGCAGGGGACTATACAGGGGAAATAACATGGACATTAGCGGATACGCCACATTCATAAACCTTGTTTAATTAATGTTAATCGTTAGCATATTGCTAATATTAAAAACTACCAAAATCTTACGAGGGGAGAAAATACGATGCTAAAAAGAAGTACAATTATGGGGATTCTTTTAGGAAGCATGGTACCTGTTGGTTTCGCCGTAACGCAAGTTTCAGCAAGCGATACAGTGGGCTATCAATCGCATGCGACTATTGAGTTAGTTGGAAGTACTGATGAAACACGACCTGTTAATCCAATTAATCCGACGGATCCGGTAAAACCAGTTAGACCTGTTAATCCGGGGACGCCAGGTCCGTTATCGATTGATTACGTTTCGAACTTACAATTCAGTCAACAAAAAATTTCTGGTAAAGATAGTGTTTATTATGCACAACTTGACCAGTTAGCTGATAAGAACGGTAAAGTCGGAGATTATCCAAACTATGTTCAGATAACGGATAACCGTGGGTCAAATGCAGGGTGGAAATTAACCGTTGCACAGACCAATCCATTTATGAATGGTAAAAATAAATTAGATGGAACGGTTATCACGTTGATGAATGGTGTTGTTAATGGTAGTAACCTGCATAGACCGACGGATAGTCAAGCAGCAATTAAGCCAGATGGTAAGGCAGTTACTGTGATGACAGCTAAGTTGGACAATGGTATGGGGACCTGGACGGATCGTTTTGGTAAAGATAATACAGCTGCTCAACAAAGTATTTCATTGTTTGTTCCAGCTGAGTCGAAAAAAGTAGCAGGGGCTTATAAGTCTGAACTAACATGGACTTTGACAGATGCTAAACTATAAAAAAAGAGATTAGGGGAAATATATATTATGAAAAAAACAAATAAATTATTATTCGCTGCATTACTTGGATTAGGTATTACAGGAACAGCTGTTACAACAGCTAACGCATCAGAAACAAAAGATTATGTATCACATGGTAACGTTGAATTGACTAAAAATGACGGAACAACAGACCCTGGTATTACTGATCCAACAGATCCAGGACATACTATCGATCCAACAGACCCAGTGAACCCAGGTACTGGTGGCCCATTAGCAATTGACTACGTTTCTAACTTTAACTTTGGTACACAAAAAGTAACAGGTAATGATACAACATATAACTCGGAATTAGTTGCAGCAACAACAGATAACCCAACAGCTGGAACTAAAAAAGACCTTGCAAACTTCTTACAAGTTTCAGATAACCGTGGTACAGTATCTGGCTGGAAACTTTCAGTTCAACAATCAAAAGCATTTACAAGTGAAACAACAAAATCAGTATTAGATGGCACAACAATTACGTTATCTAACCCTGAAGCAAATAATGCTGATAAAAATGGTACAAAACCAGCACCATCAATTTTAACAGATAACCTTGCAATTTCTTCTGCATCAGGTGATAAAGTTGTTATGCAAGCTAAAGATGGCGAAGGTTCTGGTACTTGGGTTGAAGCATTCGGTAATGCAACTAAAGACGCTGATAAAGCTAAAGCTTCTGTTAAATTAGCTATCCCTGGTGATAGCAAAAAAGTCGCAGAAAAATACACATCAGATTTAACATGGACACTTACAGACGCTAACTTATAAGAATTAATTCTATCAATAAAAAAAGGTTATTAATTAAAAGGGGAAATTAAAATGAAAACAACTAAAATCGTAACAAGCGCAATTATTTTATCAACATTAGGTTTAACTGCAGCACCAGCTGTACATGCCGCAGACCATACAGAAAATTACACATCATTAGGTAAGATTGGTTTTACAGAAAATGATGATAAAACACCACCCGTTAACCCAGTTGATCCAGATAAACCCGTTGATCCATTAGAACCAACTGTTCCTCCTGTTAGTCCTGGTACTGATGGACCATTATCAATTGATTACGTTTCTAACTTTGATTTTGGTGAAAACAAAATTTCTGGGGACGATACAACTTACTACGCTGCACCTGTCAAAGCAGTTAGTGGTGCTAAATATGCTACTTACTTACAAGTAACGGATAAACGTGGTACTAATGCTGGTTGGAAACTTTCAGTTAAACAAGAAAAACAATTTAATGATGGCTCAGCAGATTTAGATGGTGCAGTATTAAAAATGGGATCACAAAAATTAAATTCTAAAAATATGGATAGTGTAACTAATGCAACAACCCCAGCTATAGCCGATGCTACAATTACAGCAACACCTGGTAGCGCTGTTGAAGTCTTGAATGCAGCTAAGGGTCAAGGTATGGGTACTTGGACAGATTCATTTGGTGTATATGATGCAGATGCTACAAAGGATACAGCAATGAAGGCTGTTTCATTAGCCGTACCTGGTAATTCAGCTAAAGAAGCTAAACCATATACCACTGATTTAACATGGACAATTACTGACGCAGGGATGTAAACCTGTATCAACTAGGTTATTAAAAAATAGAGGGAATCAATAAAAGGGGAAATTAAAATGAAAACAACAAAAATCGTTGCAAGTGCAATTGCGTTAACAACATTAGGTTTGACTGCAGCACCAGCTGTACATGCCGCAAATAATACACAAACATATAATGAAACAGGTAAAGTAGGTTTTGTCGCAGGAAGCACAAGCCCAACAAATCCCACAGATCCAATCGATCCAACAAATCCAATTACACCAGATCCAGATCCAGATCCAATCAAACCTGGTACAGATGGACCTTTATCGATTGATTACATCTCTAATCTTGATTTTGGTGCTGATCATAAGATTTCTGGTTCTACAGAAACTTACTATGCACAACCAATTTCAGCTACAGATAGTAAAGGTGATAAGGTTAAACGTGCTAATTACTTACAAGTAACTGATAACCGTGGTACAAATGGTGGTTGGAAACTTTCAGTAAATCAAGATGCCCAATTTAATGATGGGACTTCTGAGTTGGCTGGTGCGCAATTAAAAATGACCGGTCAAACATTTAATTCTTCAAATATTGGTGACACGACAACAATCCCAACTGCTTTAAATAGTGGTGTTATTACACCAACTGTTGGAAAAGATGTTGAAGTTGTAAGTGCTGCTAAGGGTCAAGGTATGGGTACTTGGACTGATTCATTTGGCACATATGTCGATGGAACAGATACAGATGCTTCAATGAAAGCAATCTCATTAGAAGTACCTGGTAAAACAGCTAAATCAATTGGAACAAGTTACAAAACTAACTTAACATGGACATTAACAGACGCAGGTCTATAAAAAGATTAGAAGTAAGTTAAACCAAAGGGGAAATTAATTATGAAAAAAGCAGCAATTGCAACATCAGCACTTTTAGCAGTTACGTTATTTTCAACATTAGCACCTGCAGCACATGCTGCCGATATTACAAAAGGCACAACAGGTGATGTTAACTTCGTAGCTAATCCAGCTACTGGGGCAGGCGAACTTAAGCTAATCAGTGCACCGAGTGTTGATTTTGGGGATCAAGAAATTAGTGGATCAACAAAAACTTATGAACAAACGTCTTTTGGCGCTAAACCAGAGGATGCTAATATCCAAGTTGATGATAACCGTGGCTCAAATGTCGGTTGGAATTTAACAGTTGCAAATACACAATTTGCCACGGCAACGGGTACGGCACTTGATGGTGCTAAGTTAACCTTAACAAATGGTTCAATTATTAATGGTAATGGGGCAAAGTTTGTGGCTAATCCTGCAGCAACTATGCTTTTAGATGGTTCATCTAAAGCTGTTCCAGCAGTAGATGCAGCTAAAGATAAAGGTATGGGGCCTAACACATTACCTGTTACTAAAGCAACTTTAGAAGTACCTGGTGCAACAAGTAAATTAAATGAAAAATATACATCAACAATTACATGGACATTAAAAGACGCAGCATTATAAAATGCAGAAAGGGATAGGTTAAAACAATGAGCTTGAAAAAAAATATACGACTAGCAGTAGCCATTGTCCCCCTCCTTGCATTTTCGATGATGGTAAATTCAGTAGCCGATGCAGCAGTTGCAACTGATGGAAAAACTGCGATATCATCAGCTAACTTAACATTACTTGAAAAGTCTGGTCCTGTTGATCCGTTAGATCCATCAAAACCAGTGCACCCACTCAATCAAGTTACGCCAACAACTGGAGACTTAAGAATAGATTATATTTCTAGTTTTCATTTTGGGGCACAGGATATCTCGGGGAGTAATAAAACCTACTATGCAACTTTTGATAAAGTAGCTGACATGACTAACCGTCGTGACTCAAGTGGAGTGTGGGACACACAAAACCTAACAGATAAAGATTATTATAATGTACCTAATTACGCCCAGGTCACAAATAATACAACGGGTAATTGGTCATTAGGTGTTAGTAACACTGTTTTTAAAAGTCCTAGCGGGAACGTGCTTAAAGGTGCTGTACTAAATATTAAGAATATCGAAGCACATAGTGAAAATCCAGGTTTAGGGCTAAGCGGGGACTTACCAGGTAACGTTAAACTTACAGGAACTGGTGGTACTCCTGTTTCGGTTGTTAGTACGACAGATGGTAATAGTGATAATCCGTTCGGTACTTGGACACTTGCTATGGGTACTGATAAAGCGGGAACTAACTCTACAGGAAACGATGCAGTGTCGTTATTTGTTCCTGGTACCACTGTGAAAACAAAAGAAGCTTATACATCAACGTTGAAATGGACATTGATAGCGGCTCCATAAAGCTAATTTGAAAAGAAAGAGGATTTTTACATTGAATAAAAAATTTTTTGGAATCATAATGGCGTTTGTGGCAGGATTGGTTTTATTTAGTGGACAAGTTCAAAAAGCGAACGCTGCTGAAATGAACTTTGCCGTTACTGCAAATCTTCCAAGTAATCAAGTTGATAAGCGCCAAACCTATTTTAATTTAAAAATGAAGCCTAATCAGAAACAAGATGTTACTGTCACATTGAAAAATTCGACTAATAAAGCAGTTGTCGTAATGGCTGAGGCAAATACAGCTGTAACCAACGATAACGGTGTGGTTGAATATAGTCATGTGAAACCAAAACTTGATAAAACAATGGTAAATCCTCTATCTTCAATTGTTAAGTCGGATAAAGAAGTGACAATTCCAGCCAAGAAAAGTGTTGTGCATACGTTCCATATCACAATGCCCGCTAAGAAATTTAATGGCGAAATCGATGGTGGATTATACTTCTATGAAAAGATCGACAAAGATAGTGAAAAAAAATCAAAGAGTAACGTTCAAATTAAAAACCGTTATGCATTTGTGATTGGGACAACGTTAACTGAAACAGATGATGTTGTTAAACCTGATATGAAATTACTTAAAATTGAACCAGGTTCAGTTAATTTCCGTAATACATTGAAGGTAAATTTACAAAACCCAACAACAACACCTATTCGTAATTTAAAGGTAGCCGGAAAAGTCTATTCAAGAAATGGGGATGAAGCCTTACATGCTTCAACCACTTCGAATATGACAATGGCTCCCAATACGAATTTTAATTATGGTATTTTTTGGGACAACCAACCCTTTAAACCTGGTAAGTACCGTCTAGAAATGACGGCAACTTCTGGTGTGAATAAGTGGAAATGGACTGAAAACTTCACAATTGATGGCGCAACGGCAGATAAATTGAACGAAAAGGCAGTTGACTTAGAAAAAGATTATACAATGTGGTATATTCTTGCAGGAATCTTCTTACTTCTACTTGTATTATTGATTATTTGGTTCTTAGTTCGTCGTAATAAAAAAGATAAAGAAGAAGCTGTCGCAGAAGCAAAACGACAAATTTTATCAGAATTACAAACTGGTGAAAAAGAAGATAAGTAGTCGAAATGGGTGAGGTATGGTTATGGGGAAAAAAATAACGAGTACTTTAGTAATTGGTCTTTTGGGGTTATCTTTTAGTTTAGGTGCATTCGGTAATACCGCAGAAGCGGCTAGTTATACAAGTGAAATGGGAATTGAATTTGTAGGTAAAATGCCAACAACTTCTCAGGTGACACCAGATCCAGACGGGAGAACACCTGTCTCAAAGAATGTTGCATCGAATCAAAACAGATTACCTCAAACCGGTGAAATAAAAGGATCAGGATTATCAATGATAGGATTTATTCTTTTATCAACCGCAGGATTAATTGGATGGGTTAAATATAACGATTCAAAGCAATCAAAATAAAGAATAGTTAAAATTAAAGTAGGCTACCTTCGTATTTATATGAAGATAGCTTATTTTTTTTGCTTATTATCTAAGTCCAATTTAGTTAAAATTAAAAATATACTAGTGGTTAAATTTGCAAAAGAAAGCGTTAACATGATAAGCTGTGTTTAAGGTATTAATAAAAAAATAAATATAAATATAAGGAGGTATTAGTAATGCTCTAACTAATTTTTTTATGGAGGGCCTGTATCAAATAATTGTTTATAAACCAAAATAGAGGAGATGAATAAAATGAACAAAGTAGAAATGAGTCAGACAAAGAAGAATGTGATTAAAACGGTAGCGGTGGTTGGATTATTGAATTCAGTAATGATTTTAGGGGTAGCTAATAATTCCGTAGATGCTAGTAACCATGAAAAGCAGGTGGCGACAGCTAAAGTAGGTACGAAAGAATTAGGTGTTATTACAAGAGGCTCAATGAAAGTATCTGGAACGGGTGCAAGTGGTCTACACTTACAAGGTAATAATACAGTGACAACAGGTACATTAGATTTTGATTATGAAGGAAAGTCGATTATTTCGGCAGGAATTAATGAATCGACAGACTATGTCTTGTCAGTTCCTTCAGAGTTAGTTCCACTTTTTAACCATGATTCGTTCAATAATTATATAACAGGAAATTTCCAATTTAATAACGGAAGTAAATATACGTATAATAAAAATGATATCCGAGTTGAGGATAATGGTAAAACATTACGAATCAAAAATCCATCTCATTCTTGGATTGCATTTGCCGACTTCAAAGTTCATTTATCTCTTGATATTGGGCAAATGGTAACAGATACAGGTATCAGAGTAGCGGACGCAGAAAATAACTCAAGTTATATATTTAATAGTGGTTTAGTAAAAAATGGTGCGCCAATTGATTGGGACGTGTTGGGTTCATATAATGCTTCTGACACGTTGCCAACATATCACCTAGACCCGGGTTGGGCACTTTTGAAAGAAATTCCAACCGTTGAAACAATTTTTGATACAGATACAACGGTATCAGGTCGTGGTGTTCCAGGTGCTAAAATTGAAGTTAAAGTTGGCGATAAAGTTATAGGGACAGGTATCGTTGATGAAAATGGACTTTACGAAGTTACTATTCCTAAACAACATGAAGATACAACAGTTAGTGTTCGTCAGAATACAGGTGTTGGTTGGAGTGATGTGAAAACTACGGTAGTTAAGCATAAAGATGTTACGATTGCTAAACCAACTGTTGATTCTTATTATCAAAGTGATAAATATTTAACAGGTACTGGAGAAACAGCTGGAAATACAATTATTATTGCTGATGCAAGCGGTAATGAAATTGCTAGAACAGTCGTACAGTCAGATCTTAGTTTCTCTGTACAAATTCCAGAACAAGGAGCCTATACACTTCTTTATATAACTGAAACAAATGGGACAGAAATAAGTCTTGCAACGGTAGTTCCAGTTCGTGAAGGGTAACCAAAATAAACTGTAAATTGGCAAAAGTAATTCATCATTTTTTTTGATGAATTACTTTTGTATTAAAACAAAATCGATAAAGCGGTTACTTCATAAATTAGATAAATATTTTTTAATTAAAAAAATATGTTTACATTTAAATAGATTATAGGTAAACTGGCTATGTCGCAGTAACCAGATAATAAGTTTGCGATTAGGTTACAGCTAAGTTAACGAATAAATCTATTAGGAGGGACTAGGGGGTCACAACTAATCAGCTAGACTAATGAGTTAAATATAGTAATGTTAGGTATAAATAGGCAGCAACTATAGGGGGAGGACTAAACAATGAAAGGGCATAACAGTAATAAAAAAGAACGAATCTCAGCAACGTTAATGACGGGAATTATCTTAGCAGGAGTGATGACAGGTAGCATTGTTAACGTGGTTAACAATGAGGGCCCAGGAACTTCTGTCCAAGCTAAAGAGCTAGATGAAACCGTTAAACCTCAAACAGCATCTTCTGAAAAAACAACCGAAAAAAGTACATCGATAAAAGCAACAAAAGAAGAAATAACAAGCGAAGTAGCAACTAAAGAAGAAGTAACGAAAGCACCAACAAAAAAAGTAGCAACGACTAAAAAAAGTGAGACAGCAGTACCAGCTGCTGGTTATGTTGGTCCATCACAAGGGGCCATTAATACTCAGTGGAGTACTACCGATGTGGCATCAAATTCTAAAAATGAGTATGTGTCACTTACAGGAGGCGGGAAGTTAGTAAATGGTGTTCCAACAAACAACGCGGGAAAAGCAGATGATACAGCGACTCCTGTTTTATATTTTGGTAATGCAGCATTTAATTTCCAACCAAGTGCGCTGACAAATAACGATTCTTACAGTGAACAGGGTAATGCATCTAGTTGGGCATTTACGAAGGTTGGTGCCAGTGGAAGAAATCCTAATCCAAGAAAGTCTTATGGAATTATCATTAATAATGCTATTCCAAAAGATCGTGGATATGGGTATGCAGCAGAAAGTAACACGACGCCTAATACAATTGAAAGTGCTGTAAAACTTGGACCAATTACAGATTACCATCTTTATAAAAATAATGATGGTACTGGATTCAAAGCTACAATGTACGATGTAACATATAAGGTGAGCTATACATTTGAAGAAATGTATGATGCAGCAGGTGGTATATATAGTTATTTCAGTATCACAAATAATGATACTGCAACTCGAGCTATTGGTGCAGCTCAGGGGGTCGATACTTTGGTTGATAAGGATGACGTCCCTGTAAAAAGTTTGGGACCTAACAATGGATTTAAAATGGTAAGTGATAAACATACCTTGAATTACAGATTGAAGGATCCCGGTAATAATACTAGCTTGGGTGGTTGGACTAATTATTCAGCTGGGAAAGCTACCGGTACTGGTATATTAGATATATCAAATATAAGTAGTTATTTCAAAGGTGGAGCTGTAGGAACTGGAATGGAGACATCAGTGCTTGATAAAATTATAGCTATCAACGACATTAGTCAGCCAGATACTCCGTTTAAGGGAGATAGTGCTTTTGTAATAAAAGCTAATCCTAAAACGTTAGCCCCAGGAGAAACATTAACGACAGGTTCTTACTTAACTTATAAAGAAACGACACCAAGTATTCCACCTGTTGCAACTGTAACACCATCAACAATTAATGCTTATGCGGATCAAACAGATTCATTTAAAATTGTAGGTAAAGTTTCAGATGAAGATAGTACAAAGGGATACATTCAAATTAAGTATCCAGATGGGTCAATATCATCGCCAGCAGAGAATACTTATGAAACAACAAAAGATGGTGTCGATTATTCTGCAAAGATTGACCCTACAAAATTAAAAGTAGGTGCAAATAAAGTTATAGTAACTGCGATTGATGCTGGAGGTACCGAACAATTAAAACCAGTTACCGTAACTGTCAACTTATTCAAGTTGGGTGCAACTGCTATTCCACAAAAAATTGATGTTGGCGGAACCGTTACAATAGATGAAACAAAATTAATCAAAGATTTAACAATTATGAATACTAATAAACATACATTAGAAATTGATCCTACAAATCCATCAAATAAACCACTTGATAACACAAAAGTTGGTTTCTATATACAAGATATGATTTTGACGGATACGGATGTGACACCTAATGAAACTGCTAAAGTTGCCGTTCCTGTCAATGTAATAGATGGTGATACCGTCGTTGATGGTGATTCTGTAGTTTACGCTAAGGATTTTAGTACGGACAGTAAATCTATCTCGGGATTAACAGAGACTAAATTAAATGAGTTCATATTAACAGAGAGTTCGGCTAAAGGTTGGATACTATCAACTGGTGCTGATTCTAAAGTTACAGTTAAATCAACGACACTTACACCAACTTCTAGTGCTGGTGACTATGAAGCAGTTATTGTAAATGCTCAGGGTGTTGAAAAAACGATTAAGATCACAGTTGCAGGTGGTGGTTTAGCAATTACTGCAGCCTCTGATGAAATGACTTTTGGTTCAAAAGATGGGGTAATGTTGCCTTACAGTGGAGAAAATTTCAATCTTCAACGTACTGCTGAAAATACTGTATCAATTTCTAATCTAGGCAAAACAGCTTGGACATTGAAGGCTAGCGTTTCAAAACCTTTAACAGATGGATCTAACACATTGAAAGGTGTTTTGAAATATATAGATGCAACTGGAACTGCACAAGATTTAGATACTGGTAGTACAGAGGTTGGTTCAGGTCAGACAGAAGAAACTAAAGATGTCACTTGGGCAGCCGATAAAGGTGTTGTTGCTGAACTTAATGGAAGCAACATGTCACTTAAAGCAGGTAAGTATGCAGGGGAAATAACATGGACACTAACGGATGCGCCTTAATCCTAATCCTTGCTTAATTAACGTTAATCATTAGCATTTTGCTAATATTATAAAAACATCAAAATCTGACGAGGGGAGTAGATACGATGATAAAAAGAAAGTTAATTTTGGGAGTTCTTTTAGGTAGTATGGTACCGGCTGGTTTTACCGTAACGCAAGCTTTGGCAAGCGAAACAGTGAATTATCAGTCGCATGCAACTATTGAATTCGTGAAAAATACTGACGGTACACCGCCAGTTGATCCAACAAATCCAACTGATCCGTTAAAACCGGTTAAACCAGTTAATCCTGGAACAGATGGACCATTATCAATTGATTACGTTTCGAACTTACAATTTAGTCAACAACAAATTTCTGGTAAAGACAGTGTTTATTATGCACAACTTGACCAGTTAGTTGATAAAAACGGTAAGGTTGGGGAATATCCAAACTATGTTCAAGTAACGGATAATCGTGGTTCAAACGCAGGCTGGAAACTAACTGTTGCACAGACCAATCCATTTATGAATGGTAAAAATAAATTAGATGGAACGATTATTACGTTAATGAATGGAACAACTAACGGAAGTAGTAATATGAGTCAGCCGACAGCTAGTCAAGCAGCCATCAATCCAGATGGCAAAGCAGTTACTGTGATGACAGCCAAGGTCGACAAAGGTATGGGAACATGGACAGACCGTTTTGGTAAAGATAATACAGCTGCCAAACAAAGTGTGTCATTACTTGTTCCAGCTGAATCAAACAAAGTAGCAGGGGCTTATAAGTCTGAATTAACATGGACTTTGACAGATGCTAACTTATAAAAAAGGTTATATAAAGGGGAAATAAATGATGAAAAATTCAAGTAAATTATTATTAAGTACATTATTAGGCGTAGGTGTGACAGGTGCCATTATGACAACTGCTCATGCATCTGAAACACAAACATATACATCACACGGTAAAATTGAATTGACTAAAAATGATGGTACAACAGATCCTGGTATTACGGATCCAACAGATCCTGGACATACTATTGATCCAACAGATCCTACAAACCCAACAGATCCAGGTACTGGTGGCCCATTATCAATCGATTATGTTTCTAACTTTAACTTTGGTGCTCAAAAGATGTCAGGTAACAACGAAACATATGACTCTCAATTAGTGACAGTTAAAGATGCATCCGGAGCTGATAAAGATCTTGCAAACTTCCTACAAGTTTCAGATAACCGTGGAACAGTAGCAGGTTGGAAACTTACTGTTCAACAAGCAAAAGCATTTACAAGTGAAACAACAAAATCAGAATTAGATGGGACAACAATTACGTTATCTAATCCTGAAGCAACTAATGCTGATAATAACGCATCAAAACCAAAACCAACATTAACAAATAGCGTTGACATTTCAGCTACATCAGGGGACAAAGTTGTTATGCAAGCAAAAGATGGCGCAGGTTCTGGTACATGGTCTGAATCCTTTGGTAACGCAACAACAGATGCTGCTAAAGCCAAAGCTTCTGTTAAATTAGCTATCCCTGGTGATAGTAAAAAAGTTGCAGAAAAATACACATCAGATATTACATGGACACTTACAGACGCTAACTTATAAAATCTAAATTAGTCAATAAAAAATAAAAATGGTTATTAATTAAAAGGGGAAATAAATTATGAAAACAACTAAAATCGTTACAAGCGCAATTATTTTATCAACATTAGGTTTAGCTGCAGCACCTGCAGTACATGCTGCAGATTATACATCAACAGGTAAGGTTGGATTTATGGAAAATACAGATCCAACAACACCCGTTGATCCAACGGATCCAACAGGCCCAGTAGGCCCAACGGATCCAACAGACCCAGATAATCCTCAACCAGGAACACCTGGCCCATTATCAATTGATTACGTTTCTAACTTTGATTTTGGTTCAAAAAATAAGGTTTCTGGAGACGATACAACTTACTACGCTGCACCTGTTAAATTAGCTGATAAAGATGGTAAAGAAGTTACAAGAGCTAACTACCTACAAGTAACAGATAAACGTGGATCAAATAAAGGCTGGAAATTGTCAGTTAAACAAGTAAAACAATTTAACGATAGTAAGACTGATTTAGATGGCGCACAGCTAAGTATGGGAACACAAACTTTAAATTCTAAAAATATTGGCGGAACAACAGATCCAGCTATAGCTAAAGCTACAATTACAACATCAATTGGTGCTGACGTTGCTGTCTTAGATGCTGGTAAGGATCAAGGTATGGGGACTTGGACAGATTCATTTGGTGTCTACGATGCTGATGCTACAAAAGATACAGCAAGTAAAGCTGTCTCATTGAAAGTACCTGGTAATTCAGCTAAAACGGTCGGTTCATCATATACAACAGATTTAACATGGACATTAACAGACGCTGGTTTATAAAATTAAGTCATATCACTTTCTAATAGGCTACAAAAAAATAGGGAATTAAAAAAAGGGGAAATTAAAATGAAAACAACTAAAATCGTAACAAGCGCAATCGTATTAACAACATTAGGTTTAATTGCAGCACCAGCTGTAAATGCAGCAACAGTAGGATCACTTCCAACAAAAGGTAGCGTTGGTTTTACAGATAATACAGATCCAACAGGTCCAGTTGATCCAACAGATCCAACAGATCCAGTTGACCCAACAGACCCTCCAATTAACCCAGGAACAAATGGTCCATTATCATTAGATTATGTTTCAAACTTTGATTTTGGTTCAAAAAATAAAGTTTCTGGTAGTGATACAACTTACTACGCAGCTCCTGTTGAAATAACAGATTCTAAAGGAACAGCAAAAGAAGTAGCTAACTACTTACAAGTAACAGATAACCGTGGATCAAATGCTGGTTGGACAGTTAATGTTAAGCAAGAAGGCGCATTTACTGACGGTACAAAAGAATTAACTGGTGCTCAATTGAGTATGAAAGATCAAACATTTAATTCAACAAATATGGATGCGACAACAACACCATCAATAATTGGTGATAAAGATAATAATAGTGTCGTTGCTCCTACAGTTGGTAGCGATGTTAAGGTTGTTACTGCTACAGACGGTCAAGGAATGGGAACATGGACTGATTCATTTGGTAAAGATGCTAAAGCTAAAGCCGTTTCATTAACAGTACCTGGTAAAACAGCTAAAAATCTTGGAACAATATATACAACAGATTTAACATGGACATTAACAGACGCAAACTTATAAAAATTGGGTTAACAAAAGGGGAAATAAATTATGAAGAAAACAGCAATTGCAACAGCAGCACTTTTAACCGTTACTTTGTTTTCAACAGTAGCACCAGCAGTACATGCTGCTGATGTAACATTACCTTCATCAGGTGATGTCAACTTTGTAGCTGATCCTGCTACTGGAGCTGGAGAAATTAAATTGACAAAGGCACCAAGTGTTGATTTTGGAGATCAAAAAATTAGTGGATCAGATGCAAAATATGATGCAGCTACTATTACAGATTCTATCGTTGTTGATGACAACCGTGGTTCAAATGAAGGTTGGAAATTAACAGTTGCCAACACACAGTTTACCGGCTCAAAAGAATTAGCTGGGGCTAAGTTAACATTGACGCCTGGAACTGTTTCTAATAATAATGGGGCAAGTTATAATGCTACCCAACCAACAGCGGATATGGTTTTAGACGGATCTAGTCAAAGTGTTGCAGTAGTAGATGCAGCTAAAGACATGGGTATGGGTACTAACACGTTACCTGTTACTAAGGCAACCTTAGACGTACCTGGTGCATCAACTAAATTAAAAGAAAAATATACATCAGTAATTACATGGACGTTAAACGACGCACCATTATAGGATGCAGAAAGGGATAGGTTAAAACAATGAGCTTGAAAAAAAACTTACGACTAGTAGTAGCCATTGTCCCCCTCCTTGCAATTTCAATAATGGGAAATTCAGTGGCTGATGCAGCAGTAGCGCCTGATGGAAAAACTGCAACCACAGCGGCTAACTTAACATTACTTGCAAAGTCTGGTCCAGTTGATCCATTAGATCCGACAAAACCAGTACAACCAATTAATCCAGTTACGCCAACTACTGGTGACCTGAGGATAGATTATATTTCTGATTTACATTTTGGTACTCAGAAAATTTCAGGAAATAAAAAATCTTATTATGCTGCTTTTGATAAAGTAGCTGATTTAACAGGACATCGTGATGAAGCTACAGGTGAGTGGGTTATAGATAAGCTCACGGATGCAGATTATAGGGATGTACCTAATTACGTTCAGGTTACAAATAATACGACAGGAAACTGGTCGTTGACGGTTAGTAACACATCATTTAAAAGTGGTGCTAATGAACTTAAGGGTACTGTGCTTACAATAAAAAATGTAGCATCGAAAACAGATAACGGAGATCCTGATGCCGGTTTATTTACCGATAGTATATTATTAAAAGGTGACGGTGCATCATATCAAGTAGTAGATCCAACTGCCAATACTAATCCCACAGGGACCTGGACAATAGCAATGGGTGATGCAACAACAGGTAATAAATCAGCGAGATTGGATGTGCCTGGCCCGGCTGAAAAAGTAGCTGGTGAAACATATACGTCGACATTAAACTGGACATTGACGGCGGCTCCATAAAGTTAATTTGAGAAGAAAGAGGATTTTTACATTGAATAAAAAATTTTTTGGAATCATTATGGCGTTTGTGGCAGGATTAGTTATATTTAGTGGACAAGTTCAAAAAGCGAATGCTGCTGAAATGAACTTTGCTGTTACTGCAAATATTCCAAACAACCAAATTGATAAGCGCCAAACGTATTTTAATTTAAAAATGAAACCGAACCAAAAGCAAGACATTACTGTCACATTAAAAAATTCGACTAACAAAGATGTTACTGTAATGGCTGAAGCAAATACAGCGATTACAAATGATAACGGAGTGGTTGAATACAGTCACGTGAAACCAAAACTTGATAAAACAATGGTAAACCCTCTATCTTCAATCATTAAGTCAGATAAAGAAGTGACAGTACCGGCTAAGAAAAGCATTGAGCATACATTCCATATCACAATGCCCGCTAAGAAATTCAATGGCGAAATTGACGGTGGCTTGTACTTCTATGAAAAAATTAACAAAGATAGTGAAAAAAAATCAAAGAGTAACGTTCAAATTAAAAACCGTTATGCCTTTGTTATTGGGACAACGTTAACTGAAACTGACGATGTTGTTAAGCCTGATATGAAATTACTTAAGATTGAGCCCGGATCAGTTAATTTCCGTAATACATTGAAGGTAAACTTACAAGATCCAACAACAACACCAATCCGTAACCTGAAAGTTGATGGAAAAGTCTATTCAAGAAATGGTGATAAAGCACTACATGCTTCAACCACTTCGAATATGACAATGGCTCCAAATACAAACTTTAATTATGGCATTTTCTGGGATAACCAACCCTTTAAGCCTGGTAAGTACCGTTTAGAAATGACGGCGACTTCTGGGGTACATAAGTGGAAATGGACAGAATATTTCACAATTGATGGCGCAACGGCAGATAAATTGAACGAAAAAGCGGTTGACTTAGAAAAAGATTACACAATGTGGTATATCCTTGCAGGAATCTTCTTGCTATTACTTCTATTGTTGCTCATCTGGTTCTTAGTTCGTCGTCGTAACAAAAAAGATAAAGAAGAAGCTGTCGCAGAAGCAAAACGACAAATTCTAGAAGAATTACAAACTGATAAAAAAGAAGATAAGTAGTCAAAATAGACGAGGTATGGTTATGAGAAAAAAACTAATGAGTGTTTTAATAATTAGTCTTTTGGGGTTATCTTTTAGTTTAGGTGCATTCGGTAATACTGCAGAAGCGGCTAGTTATACTAGTGAGGTTGGAATCGAATTCGTTGGTAAAATGCCAGAGAAAACGAAACCAACCACACCGACAACAAGACCAACAACAACGTCCCCCACGACGCCAACAACTTCACAGGTAACACCGGATGGGAAAACACCTGTCTTAAAAAATGCAGCAAAAGGTCAAACCAGTTTACCTCAGACTAGTGAAATGAAAGAATCAGGACTATCAATGATGGGCCTTGTTCTGTTGCTAGCTATGGGATTAGTTGGCTGGTTTAAAAGAAATTATGCAAAATAATTAAAATTTAATAGTTTAACTAAAAAGAGTTTTTCCTCGTAAAAATACGAGGAAAAACTCTTTTTTTATTGCGATATTTATTAAAGGTTCTATTACAACTGTTGTTGATAAATATATTACAGAGCCCTTAATTTAAGAGGTTGGGTTTTTGCTTAAATATTAAATTAGATTAACGTTATGGTTAAATCACTTTGAAGTAATGTTGAAATTATGATAGCATAAAAATGTTGTTAATGAAAAAATAGATTAAAGTAATAGCATTTAAGGGTAGTTTTATCCCACAGTATATTCACAAAATATTAAAAGGGGATAGTATGGGAAAAATATATATAGAAATATTAGCGACTATCGGGATACAAATAATACCCTTTATATTTATCATAGATGGATATATCCATAGAAATGGTATTGGCTTAAATAATGGTGATGGGTTACTTGTTTTAGGTGTTTTATTATTATTTGGAATGGGTATTATATATACTATTACGTATTTATTAGATGTAATGATTAAAAGGCATAATAAGTACTTAGTACCTAAATTTAAATACTTATTATTAATGTATTGGGTATTTCTAGATGTTATTATAGTAATTTATTTAAGTTTTAGAAATTTCTTTTAGAGTAGGAAAATCAAATTTTTCATCAACATTCGGGAAAAGGTAAATATGTTGAGGTATATAAAATAAAGGAATAGCCATATTATGCTGCGGGTTCATTTAACCCTATTTATATTCATAAAATAACATCATATTAAGGAGCTAAAAATGTTGAAACTTTTAAAAAATTCCAAAGTATTACATTCATTTTTTAATATTATATTTATTATAGAAACTTTTAGTTTATTTCTTGATACTGCATTTTCATTAGGCGGAATGGGAAGTCAACATATAGATCTATTCCTTTCAGTATCAAGTATAATCGTTCTTTTACAATTTTTTATGCTGATTGTCCAATTTAATTATTTCGATAAAATAATAATAGTAATCCTTTCAATGTTTAATATTGTATTAAACGCAATTATGTTGATCATTGAGATTAATAATGATTGTTATCTTCCTACATTAGAATCCTTCCTGGTAGCTATTTTGATTTCACTGTTCTTTATATGTAAATACTATAAATCAGGAGAAACTAAATGATTAGAAAAGTAATCAATTCAAAAATAATAGCAATCAGTTTAAATATAATATTAATGATTCTTGCAATTATAATGATTGTTCATGCTCTTTCAGGTAAATTCTATAGTGAAGATGTATTCATGTTATTAGTAGGGAACATTGAGATAATTATGATTTTATTACAGAATAAATTATGTAAATATCGTGGTATTATAATACTATCAATTTTTAATGTGATTTTAAATGTAACTCTATCAAATTTGGTTTATACAGACCCGTTAGTTTGGGCTTGTTACATTGGGTCAATTATTTCTATCTTCTTTATGATTAAATTCCCAAAAATGACTTCGTATTAAAATGGGTGATTACGGTAAAAAGAGCTAAACAGAAAATCCTATCTCTTAATTGAGGTAGGATTTATTTTTTATGAAACGTAATGGTAACGATTACAATCCAACTATATTAACGATTTTAATTTATTATTGATTGAACTAATTTTTTTCTACTATGTTGCTTATTATATTTTGTAGTGTGGTAAGAACGCCATGGCTATCTTAAGAAACATGATATATAATTAATGTAAGCGAAAACAAAAAACCTTATATCAACATATAAGGTTTTTCAAAAGAAAATATTTTAATTTTAACGATGCGCCATGAGGGAGTCGAACCCTCAGCTCAAGAACCGGAATCTTACGTGCTATCCATTACACCAACGGCGCAGTATAGTTAATAGTTTAGCTGAATTACGTAAAAAAAACAAGTAACGAAAGCGGAGGTTGAGAAATAATGGCTATTGAACAGAAATTTAAGCAACAACAAACGCAAATTCAAAAACTGGCAATGACACCAGAGCTCCAACAATCAATTAAAATGTTGCAATATAATATAGAAGATTTACAAGAATTTGTCACTGAAAAAATGATGGAAAACCCTTTGATTGAAGCTGTTGACGACAATCAGAGAATCCAAGCAGGGGAGTCTCGTTATAAAGTTAATCTAACAACAAATGGTGATACTGATTATATGAATTCAGTCAGTGATGATGAATCACAATCTTTATTGGATTATTTATTGGAACAAATTTATCTAACGATGCGTCAAACACCGCTTAGAAAGGTTGTTCTTTACTTAGTAGATTATATTGAACAGACGGGCTATTTTAATGCTAATTTGGATGATTTAGCAGAAGAATCAGGAATACCACCCATTATGTTATTAGATGCGTTAACCTTGATTCAACGCTTAGATCCGCCCGGTGTTGGTGCACGTAATTTACAAGAAAGTTTAATGTTACAGATTGATTCTGACGATTTAGCGCCTGAATTGGCATATACAGTCATAAAAGATGATTTTGATAACTTTGTCGATCGTAAATGGTCGGACATAGCAAAAAAATATCGTGTTAATCTTTCAGAAATTCAAGAAATATCAGATTTTGTTCGCACATTATCACCTAATCCAGGTGCAGGATTTGGGACAACTAGAATTGGTAAAATCTATCCAGATTTAGTTTTGAAAAAAAGTAATAATGAATTAACATTATTCAAAGTTCGCGGTGCACAGCCTGAAGTTGTTTTTCAACAAAAATATTTTGATGATATGTCAAAAGACCAAGATCCTGAAGTAATCAAATATTTAACTGAAAAGAAACGGGAATATGAATGGCTAGTTCATGGCTTGAAACAACGAGGCGATACCATTTTAAAAGTAGGACAATATATTTTGAAATATCAGGCTGACTTCTTCACTGATAAAACCAAACCAATTAAGCCATTACTTTTACGGGAAGTTGCAGCCGCTTTAGGTGTTCACGAATCAACAATTAGTCGAACCGTTAATGATAAGTACATTGAAACAGAATCTGGTGTTTATGAAATAAAATCATTCTTTGGACAAATCGCAAATAAGAACAAAAAGAATGCTGAAGAGCTATCTTCAAAAACGATTATGACAACTATGCAGACTTTGATTGAATCTGAAGATAAAACGAAACCTTTCTCTGATCAAAAAATAGTTTTACAATTAATGAAACAAAACATCGATATTTCGAGACGAACAGTTGCAAAATATCGTGAAAACCTGAACATTCCATCGTCATCAGCAAGAAAACGCTACAAGGATTAGGAACAATTATGACCTTATCTCATATATCAAACGTCAATTGCTGACATGGCAGATAGTCGTTTGAAGTGCTTGCAAAGTATGAAACAACCTGATATAATTTGTCTTGTAATAAAGGTATGAAGACACTTTGATTAATGCAGAATGTTATCGTGCTTTGTTTTTTTAGAATTAATGGGTCATAATGCGACACTGTGGGACAAATAATGCCCCATAAGAGAGCAGGTGCAGTATGCATCATGAATTAGAGTGGATCGAAGCAATTGCACCAGACATGATTAAAGTTTTAAAACAAAGATATTTTGTTTTAAGACAGATTGAATGGATGATGCCTGTTGGTCGCAGAATGTTGGCAGCAACTTTAAATCTAAGCGAACGCGTTATGAGAACCGAAACAGATTTTCTGCGTAAGCAAGAACTTATCGTCGTTGGTAAGTCAGGAATGACGCTAACGGATAGAGGTATATCAGTACTACATGGCCTTGAAAAAGTGATGGATAATTTAGTTGGTGTTCGACAGGATGAACAAGAGTTGAGTCGAATTTTAGGCATTGAACATTGTTTGATTGTATCAGGCGATTCCGATGAACAACCTAAAGTTTTAGAGTCAATGGGTAAGAGTCTAGCTGCTAAGTTAGCACTCTTATTGCCAGAAGGTAAAAATTTAATTGCGGTAATGGGTGGCACAACGATGGCTCAAGTAGCTGATCAGTTGACAACACGTCTTTCAATTAAGCGCGATTTAACTTTTTTACCAGCCAGAGGTGGTGTTGGTGAATCAGTAGATATACAAGCCAACTCGATTAGTGGTAAGATGGCATTACACACAGGCGGCAAACATAGAGCCTTGTATGTACCTGAACAACTAAGTGAGAAAACGTACGAGCCTCTTCTTGAAGAACCGAGCATTCAAGAAGTTTTGAACTTAATCAAGGAAAGCAATGCTGTAATTCACAGTATTGGAGAAGCAATGCATATGGCTAAGCGTCGTGACATGTCTAGTGGTATAATAGACATGTTGAAAGAGGACAAAGCTGTAGGTGAGGCATTCGGATATTTCTTTGATGCTCAAGGCAAGGTCGTTTATAGGATTCCTCGTATCGGTTTACAAATAGAGGATCTCACGCACATAAAATGTATTTTCGCAGTTGCAGGTGGCCATTCTAAGGCCGAAGCAATTGTGGCATACATGAAACTTGCACCTAAACAGACGTGGTTAATCACGGATGAGGGTGCCGCAAACTCGATTTTAAAAAAGTAGTGTGCAAACACGCTTTTTAAAATAAATAAATCTTCATTTCCTAAAGGAGGAAATTTAAGTATGTCAGTAAAAGTTGGTATTAACGGTTTTGGCCGTATTGGTCGTTTAGCTTTCCGTCGTATTGCTGAAGTTTCAGATAACATCGAAGTTGTAGCAATCAACGATTTAACTTCTCCATCAATGTTGGCTCATTTATTAAAATATGATACAGCCCATGGTAACTTCGACGCAGAAGTTAGCGCAACAGATAATGGTATTGTTGTTAATGGTAAGGAAATTCCTGTATATGCAGAAGCAGATGCATCAAATATTCCTTGGGTTAAAAACAATAATGTTGATATCGTATTAGAATCAACTGGTTTTTACGCATCAGAAGAAAAAGCTTCAGCTCATATTAAAGCTGGCGCAAAACGTGTATTAATCTCAGCTCCTGCTGGTAAAATGCCTACAATCGTTTACGGTGTAAATGATGACATTTTAACTTCAGATACTAAGATTGCTTCTGCTGGTTCATGTACTACTAACTGTTTAGCACCACTTGCTGGCGCTGTTAACGATGCTTTCGGTATCGAAGTTGGTACAATGACAACAGTTCATGCTTACACAGCTACACAAAAATTACAAGATGGTCCTGACCGTGGTGGAAACTTACGTGCTGCACGCGCTGCTGCAGGTAACACAATTCCTCATTCTACTGGTGCTGCTAAAGCTATCGGTATGGTAATCCCTGATCTTGTTGGTAAATTGAATGGCCATGCACAACGTGTCCCAGTTATTACTGGTTCATTGACAGAATTGGTTACAATCTTGAAATCAAAAGATCTTACAGTTGATGAAGTAAATGCTGCTATTAAAGCAAGAACTGAAAACAACGAATCATTTGGTTACAATGCTGACGAAATCGTTTCATCAGATATCATTGGTACAAGTTTTGGTTCAATCTTTGACCCAACACAAACTGAAGTAACTGGTACTGGCGCTAACCAATTGGTTAAAACTGTTGCTTGGTACGATAACGAATCTGGCTTTACAGCACAAATGATTCGTACATTAGAAAAATTTGCTAGCTTAGAAGCATAATCTAGTTAAACTTTTTTAAAACCGCATATAACTATGCTTAGGCGGAGGGACGCAATACTCCCTCTGCCTTTTTATTTAATCAAAATTACACAGGAGGCTATTATAATGGCTAAATTAATCGTTTCAGATTTAGATGTAAATGACAAAAAAGTTTTAATTCGTGTCGATTTTAATGTTCCTATTAAAAACGGTGTGATTGGTAATGATAACCGTATCGTTGCTGCATTACCAACTATCAAATATGTAACTGAAAATGGTGGTAAAGCCATTCTTCTTTCTCATCTTGGTCGTATTAAGACTGAAGAAGACAAAAAAGAATTATCATTACGTCCAGTTGCAGAACGTTTATCTAACTTATTAAACAAACCTGTTACTTTTGTTCCTGCTACACGTGGTCCTCAATTAGAAGACGCAATTGCAGCAATGAAAGACGGCGATGTTTTAGTAATGGAAAACACACGTTTTGAAGATTTAGATGGTAAAAAAGAAAGCAAAAACGATCCTGAATTAGGTAAATACTGGGCTTCACTTGGCGACTTGTTTGTCAATGATGCTTTCGGTACAGCTCATCGTGCACATGCTTCTAACGTTGGAATCTCAAGCAACATGGAACAAGCTGCTGCTGGATTCTTAATGGAAAAAGAAATCAAATTCTTAGGTGAAGCTGTTGACGAACCAAAACGTCCATTTGTTGCTATCTTAGGTGGCGCAAAAGTTTCAGATAAGATTGGTGTTATTTCTCATTTACTTAAAAAAGCTGACAAAGTTATCGTTGGTGGTGGTATGACTTATACTTTCTACGCTGCTAAAGGTATGAAGATTGGTTCATCATTAGTTGAAACAGACAAAATTGATTTAGCTAAACAAATCATTGAAGAAGCTGGCGACAAATTAGTATTACCAGTTGATTCAATCGTTGCTGAAAAATTTGATAACGATGTTGAACACAAAACTGTTGATGGTGACATTCCTGACGGTTACATGGCATTGGATATCGGACCTAAATCTGTTGCAGAATTTAAAGATGTTTTAAAAGATGCTAAAACAGTTGTATGGAACGGACCAATGGGTGTATTCGAAATGAGCAACTATGCTAACGGAACACTTGAAATCGGTAAATTCTTGGGTACTTTATCAGAAGCTACAACAATCGTTGGTGGTGGTGATTCAACTGCTGCTGTTCAACAATTAGGTGTTGCTGATCAATTAACTCATATTTCTACTGGTGGTGGCGCTTCACTTGAATACCTTGAAGGTAAAACTTTACCAGGTATTGCTGCTATTACAACAAAATAATTTTTAATTAAATTGTCGTAAGAAACCGTCTATTAACGAAAGGAAGTTATTATTTTGCGTAAACCAATTATTGCTGGTAACTGGAAAATGAACAAAGGCCCTAAAGAAACTGCTGAATTCGTAGCAGGTCTTAAAGGTAAATTACCAAAGTTTGACGATGTTGAATCTGTTATTGCTGCTCCTGCAGTAGATTTACAAACATTACTTGATGCTGCTAAAGGTACTGACTTAAAAGTTGCTGCTGAAAATGCATACTTTGAAGATGAAGGTGCTTTTACTGGTGAAACTTCACCAAAAGTTCTTTCTGAAATGGGTGTTGACTATGTTGTTATTGGTCATTCAGAACGTCGCGAATACTTCGGCGAAAATGATGACGATATTAACAAAAAAGCACATGCTGTTTTCAATAATGGTATGGTTCCTATTATCTGCTGTGGTGAAACGTTAGAACAACGTCAAGCCGGCGAAGCAGAATCATGGGTTGCTGGACAAGTTTCTGCTGCATTAAGAGGCTTATCTGTTGAACAAGTTAATCTTGCAGTTATTGCATACGAACCAATCTGGGCTATCGGTACTGGTGAAACAGCTACTTCTGACCAAGCACAAGAAATCTGTGCAGTAATTCGTAAAACAGTTGCTGATTTGTATGACCAAACAGTTGCTGATAAAGTTCGTATCCAATACGGTGGTTCAGTTAAACCTGGTAACGTCGTAGAATTAATGGGTAAAGACGATATTGATGGTGGTTTAGTTGGTGGCGCAAGTATGGAAACTGCTTCATACTTAGACCTTGTTAACTTCAAAGCATAATTCGTATTTTAGCTGTTAAAAAGATTGAAAATGAATCAATAAACTATTAAAATAATGGTAAGGGTGTTATTGTATCCCCGCCAAAAAACGTTTTTAAAGGAGAGTACAAATTTATGTCAATGATTACAGATATTTATGCACGCGAAGTTCTAGATTCACGCGGTAACCCAACTGTTGAAGTTGAAGTTTACACAGAAGACGGCGCAATGGGCCGCGGAATTGTTCCTTCAGGTGCTTCAACTGGTGAACATGAAGCCGTTGAATTACGTGATGGCGACAAATCTCGTTACATGGGCTTAGGCGTTACTAAAGCTGTTGACAACGTAAACAACATTATCGTTAAAGAAATTGTTGGATATGATGTTACTGATCAAGTTGGTATTGATAAAGCTATGATCGCATTAGATGGTACACCAAACAAAGGTAAATTGGGCGCTAACGCTATTTTAGGTGTTTCAATTGCTGCTGCTCGTGCTGCTGCTGATGAATTAGAAGTTCCTTTATACAGTTACTTAGGCGGATTTAACGCACATGTCCTTCCAACTCCTATGATGAACGTTATCAATGGTGGATCACATGCTAACAACAGTGTTGATTTCCAAGAATTCATGATCATGCCTGTTGGCGCACCTTCTATCAAAGAAGCTGTACGTATGGGTTCAGAAACATTCCATAACTTACAAAAGATTTTAGCTGAAAAAGGCTACTCTACTGCTGTTGGTGATGAAGGTGGTTTCGCTCCTGATCTTAAGAACAATGAAGAACCATTTGAAATCTTAATCGAAGCAATCGAACGTGCCGGTTACAAACCTGGTAAAGATATTGCTATCGCATTTGATGCTGCTTCATCAGAATTCTACAATGCTGAAACTGGCAAATATAGATTACAATATGAAGGCGAAAATGGCCAAGATTATACTTCTGAAGAAATGGTTGAATTCCTTGAAGCAATCGTTGACAAATACCCAGTTATCTCAATTGAAGATGGCTTGGATGAAAACGATTGGGAAGGCTGGAAGATGATGACAGCTAAATTGGGCAACAAAGTTCAATTAGTTGGGGATGATTTATTTGTTACAAACACTGACTACCTTAAAAAAGGTATCGAAATGGGCGTTTCAAACTCAATCCTTATCAAAGTTAACCAAATCGGTACACTTACAGAAACAATGGAAGCTATCGAAATGGCTAAAGAAGCTGGTTATACAGCTATCGTTTCTCATCGTTCAGGTGAAACTGAAGATACAACTATCGCTGACTTAGTTGTTGCAACTAATGCTGGCCAAATCAAGACTGGTTCATTGAGCCGTGTTGATCGTATCGCTAAGTACAACCAATTAATGAGAATTGAAGATAACTTAGAAGAAACATCAGAATACAAAGGTATCCACTCATTCTACAACTTGAGTTCAGATGCTCGCGATACAATCGTTAACAAATAATTCTTTATGAATTAAGCGTTTCTGATTGAAAGAAGGTCCTACCTAATTTGATTTTAGGTGGGACCTTTTTTGTATTATAATAGGACGCACTATATTGAAAGGTAAAACTTATTGTTGTATAATTTAGATGTTGGAAATTATAGTTAGGAATGTGAGCGTGTATGAAAAAATCAGAGCGTATTACAATACAAGATGATCTAACATCAAAAGTTTATGATCTTATTTTAAACGAAGAAACGACAAATGAGGAACGTCTCTTATTAGTTGATTTTAAAAATAAAGTTGAGCGTGGGCAGTACTTCGAGAAGGCAGTCGCTGATTTAGCGGAGTCGTTGCGCTTATTGGCTGTAAGTAATTTAAAAAATAAAATAAAGTTAAGTGCTGACGTTGGTCGATTTTATATGGAAATTTCGACAACCGGTTTATTTAAAAAAAATTTAGGCTGGGGACTTATAGCTATGAGTATGATTTATCATCCTTAAGTGATCATTAGATTATGCTAGTTTTTAAGAAGAGTTATTCAATAGTTGAATAATTCTTTTTTTGTTACTAATGAGTTCAGCAAATAATTGGATTTTAGCATATACTAATAGAATGAAGAGGTGTGTATGGTTTTATGACAAAACAAGGTATCAAAGAGCGATTGAATTTAACTAATCTCATATTTATTTTAAGAGGGCTATTAATTGGGCTCGTTACAGGTATCGTTGTAAGTCTATTTAGGTTAGCTATTATTTATGTGCTTAAAGTCTTTATCTATTTTTACCAGGCAATTAATCAGAATATGTGGTTACTGTTTCCAATGATTCTTTTGAGTCTAGCTATGGTACTAGGTATTGGAACACTAATGAAGCAAGAGCCAAATATTATGGGATCCGGTATTCCGCAAGTAGAGGGCCAGCTTGCTGGTAATCTTGAAATGCGTTGGTGGTCAGTTTTATGGCGAAAATTTATCGGTGGTGTTTTAGGCATTGGATCAGGGCTATTCCTCGGCCGTGAAGGCCCATCTATTCAACTAGGTGCAGCAGTCGGACAAGGATTCGCAGAGATGACTAAACATACTGAATCGGAACGCCGCATTCTGATTGCAGGTGGTGGCGCTGCAGGTCTATCCGCAGCTTTTAATGCACCAATTGCGAGTACGCTTTTTATATTAGAGGAAGTGTATCATAATTTTTCACCGTTGATTTGGACAACAGCATTAGCTAGTTCAATTTCAGCCAATTATATTTCATTGCATTTTTTCGGTCTAAAACCGGCGCTACAAATGATGGATATTCAGACCTTATCATTGTTACAATACTGGCATTTGATTGCTTTAGGGCTTATTTTGGGCCTCCTAGGCTATCTGTATCAAAACGTATTACTTAAATCGACTGATTTATATAATATTCTACATAAAATTCCGATTTTTTATCGCTCAATTGTCCCTTTTATTTTAGTTATTCCGATTGGATTATACTTACCACAAACTTTAGGTGGCGGTAATGAGATTATTTTAAGTCTAGTTCAAAGTAAATCATTGACCGTTTTATTGGGACTCTTTCTTTTAAGATTTATCTTTTCAATGATATCCTATGGTTCTGGATTACCAGGTGGTATTTTTCTGCCTATTCTAACATTAGGCGCTATTATTGGCGCTGGGTATGCAACTGTTATGATAATGTTAGGGTTGTTACCAGCTAAATATATAACTGATTTTATTATTTTTGGAATGGCCGGGTACTTTGCTGGAATTGGTAAAGCACCTTTTACAGCTATTTTATTAGTTACGGAAATGGTGGGTAGTTTACATCACTTAATGCCACTAGCCATTATTTCATTAGTTTCATTTTTAGTTATTGATATTTTAGGCGGCGCACCTATCTACGATTCTTTACTTAAAAAATTAATTGGTCAAAATGAAATTGATTTGGGCGGTAAAAAGGACCGACTTGAGACGCCTATTTTTGCTGGATCAAATTTAGAAAATAAAAAAGTTTCAGAAGTAGTTTGGCCTGAAAATAGCTTATTAATCACGGTTAGACGTGGTGAAAAGCAATTAATTCCACATGGTGTGACGGTTTTAAAAGCAGGAGATACATTAGTTCTTTTGACTGAGCACCAAAATCGACCTAAACTTAAGACAGAAATGGATACATTATCCGGATTTGAATCACTTTAATAAAATAATAACGGTGGAAAATTAATGCAAACTGTGCTAAATTAGTATAGATATAGATTACGTAATTGGGTTAAGGAGGTAAATGATTTGACTAACATACTAACAATTTTAATTATCATCGTTTCAGTCTTAATGATTATCGCTGTTATGATGCAACCTGCAAAAACAAATAACGCTTCAGGTGCTTTATCTGGTGGCGGTGGTGGTGCTGACGATTTATTTAGCAAACAAAAACCACGTGGATTCGAAGCATTTATGCAAAAAGTAACCTTTGTCTTGGGCGTTTTATTTTTCTGTCTAGCTCTAGGACTTGTCTATTTGGCCTCAAAATAATAATAAAGAAAGCCTCCTGTGCAAACAATTGTTGCAGCAGGAGGCTTTTATTTAGAAATAAAATAAAATTAATAATAAATAAATGTAACGCAAATACGAATATGAAAACGAGGTATACATGGATAAAAAGATGCAAGAACTTATATTAAAAGAACTAAAAATTAAAGAAAATGAATCTTTCAGTGTTGAAGAATTAACAGCTGCCCTTAAATTAGAAGGCCAGGATGCGTTCAAAGAACTTGTTAAAACACTTGCTGAAATGGAACGTAAACGTGAAGTGAAAATTACATCAGAAGGCAAATTTCAAATTGCACTTCAAACACCACAATTAGTGGGTATTTTTCATGCAAATGATCGTGGATTTGGATTCGTTACGATTGATCCAGAACAACCTGATGTTTTCGTTAATCCAACACAAACAATGTCTGCCTTAAATGGTGATAGTGTTGAGATTGAGATTACAAGTGCTGCTAAACCTGGGGATGACCGTGGTCCTGAAGGTAAAGTTAATAAAATTGTTGAACATAATGTAACATCAATTGTTGGTGAATTTGAAGTTGAACCATCTGACCTTGAAAATTCAGGAATAATTGGCCATTTAGTTGTTAAAAACAAGAAATTACAACGTTATAACTTATTGGTAACAGGGGTTGGTTTACATCCAGTTGCCGGAGAAGTTATTACAGCTGATATTACTGCTTACCCAACAAGTGAAAAACCATTAGTTATTGAAACATTGGTTAAAGAAGTTGTGGGTAACAAAGACGATCCAGGTATGGATATTTTACAAGTTGTTTATCAACATGATATTCCTAGTGAATTTCCTGAAGATGTTATGGCTCAAGCTGAAGCAACTCCAGAAGTTGTGCTACCAGAAGAAAAAATTGGCCGTGTTGATTTAACGGACCAAACATTGGTAACAATTGATAGTATTGATTCTAAGGATTTAGATGATGCTGTTACTGCCTGGAAACTTGATAACGGGAACTACCATTTAGGTGTGCATATTGCTGATGTTTCGCATTATGTCCAACCAGGCACACCACTTGATCGTGAAGCATACGAACGTGGAACGAGTGTTTATTTAACTGACCGTGTTATTCCAATGTTGCCTCACAAATTATCAAATGGTATTTGTTCATTGAATCCAAAAGTTGAACGCCTTGCTATGAGTTGTGAAATGGAAATTACACCAGAAGGTTATGTTGTTAACCACAAAATCTTCCAAAGTGTGATTAAAACGACAGAACGTATGACTTACAAAGCCATTAACAAGATTCTTGAATCAGATGATGCAAAGACGAAAGCTAAATATGAAGAATTGGTCCCAATGTTTGAAACAATGGGCGAATTACACAAAATTCTTGAAAAAATGCGTAAAAAACGTGGTGCAATTAGTTTTGATGATAATGAATCTAAGATTATCGTTGATGAAGCGGGTCACCCAATTGATATTCAAATTAGAACTCGTGGAACAAGTGAACGTTTAGTTGAATCATTTATGTTAGCTGCAAATGAAACTGTTGCAGCTCATTACGATAAATTAAAAGTACCTTTTGTTTACCGTGTGCATGAAACACCTAAGAATGAAAAAGTAATGCGTTTCTTCGAAACTTTAACCAGTTTTGGTATCGTTGTTAAAGGTGATAGTAAGAATGTAACACCTAAAATGTTACAAGGTGTTTTAAAAGAAGTAGCTGGTAAACCTGAAGAATCAATGGTTTCTGTTATGTTACTTAGAAGTATGCAACAAGCTAAATATACTGATGAATCATTAGGTCACTTTGGTTTAGCTGCTACTGATTATACGCATTTTACGTCACCAATTAGACGTTACCCTGATTTGATGGTTCATCGTTTAATTCGTTTCTACGAAGAAAATGGTATTGGGGACACTCAAAAAGAAAAATATGCTGAACAATTACCTGAACTTACAACACATACATCACAAATGGAACGTCGCGCAATTGATGCCGAACGTGATACTGACGCAATGAAAAAAGCTGAATACATGGCTGATCATGTTGGTGAAACCTTTGAAGGTGTTGTTAGCTCAGTTATGAAGTTTGGTGTCTTCGTTTCATTACCAAATACTGTTGAAGGTCTTGTTCATATTAGTAATATGAAGGATGACTATTATGAATATTTAGATATGCATATGGCATTAGTAGGTAAGAGAACCAAGAGAACTTTCAGAATTGGTCAACCAATCGAAGTAAAAGTTGCTAAAGTTGATATTGAGCAAAGTGCGATTGATTTTGAAATTGTTAATCCACAAAACACACCAACTTCTGATTTACGAGGTAAAGGTGGAAACTTCAAACGTCCAGGTAATGGTCGTCCAGGAGACAAGAAACCTTATAACCGTAATGGTAAACCAGCTGCTGGAAATAGTAATGGAAAGAAACCATTCTACAAATCAGCTAATAAAAACACAGCACCAAGAAAAAATAATACACGTCAAAAATAATATCGGGGGGATTAAGATTGCGAAAAGAAAAGTCATCTTTTGATAAACCCTTAGCCCAGAATAAAAAAGCAAGACACAGTTATAACATTGAAGATACGGTTGAGGCTGGTGTCGTTTTAACAGGTACTGAGATTAAATCCGTTCGAAATAGTCGTATTAATCTAAAAGATGGATTTGCGCAAATTAGAAATGGTGAAGCTTGGCTGATGAATGTTCATATTTCAACGTATGATCAAGGAAATCAATTCAATCATGATCCACTTCGAAATCGTAAATTATTATTGCATAGAAAACAAATAGCTCAATTTGATGAAGCAACTAAAAATAAGGGTGTTACAATTGTCCCTTTGAAAGTGTACATTAAAAACGGCTTTGCAAAAGTACTAATCGGTGTTGCAAAAGGGAAGAATGATTACGATAAACGTGAAACAATTAAACGTCGAGATCAGGAACGCCAAATTCAACGCGTACTTAAAAATTACTAATAAAAAAGGAAGCAACCAATTTTGAAATTGGTTGCTTCCTTTTTAGTTATTAAGCTTGTTTGTAAAGACCAGCAATTTGATCTTGAACATCTTTATTTTCTAAGAATTCATCATAAGTAGTATCTGCTCGATCAACAAGACCGTTTGGTGTTACTTCGATGATACGGTTAGCGATTGTTTGAATGAACTCACGATCATGAGAGCCGAATAATAGAGCACTCTTATAATTTGAAAGACCTTCATTCAATGAAGTAATTGATTCCAAATCTAAATGGTTAGTAGGATCATCAAGTAAAAGAACGTTGTTTCTTGTTAACATCATTTTTGATAACATACAACGAACTTTTTCTCCACCGGATAAGACGCCAACTTCTTTATCGACTTCTTCACCAGAAAATAACATACGACCTAAGAATCCACGCAAGAAAGTGTTATCACTTTCTGCTTTAGAAGCAAATTGACGTAACCAATCGATAATTGTTAAATGTTCATCAGCGAATTGGTCGTTATTATCTTTAGCAAGGTAAGCTTGTGATGTTGTTACACCCCATTGAACTGTACCTGTATCTGGTTCTAATTCACCAGAAAGAATTCTAATTAATGTTGTAACAGCAATATCAGTTTCACTTGTAAAGGCTGTTTTATCATCTTTGCCTAAACTAAATGAGATATTATCTAAAACTTTTACGCCATCAATTGTTTTTGAAACGCCACTAACTGATAATAAATCATTACCAATTTCACGGTCGATTTCAAAGTTAATGAATGGGTAGCGACGTGATGAAGGTTGAATATCATCAAGTGTGATTTTTTCAAGCATTTTCTTACGAGAAGTTGCTTGTTTAGATTTAGAAGCGTTAGCACTGAATCGTGCAACGAAATCTTGTAATTCTTTGATTTTAGCTTCTTTTTTATCGTTAGAATCATTTGCAAGTTTTGAAGCTAAGGCACTTGATTCCATCCAGAAGTCGTAATTACCAACGAATAATTTGATTTTACCAAAATCAACATCACACATGTGGGTGCAGACATTATTTAAGAAATGTCTATCATGAGAAACAACAATAACGGTATTTGAGAAGTTAATTAAGAAATCTTCTAACCAGTTAATTGATTTGATGTCTAACCCATTAGTAGGTTCATCAAGTAAGAGAACATCAGGATTACCAAAAAGTGCTTGTGCAAGCAAAATCTTAACTTTTTGACTTTCTGTTAGTTCGCTCATCTTTTTATTTTGCATATCTTCAGCGAAGCCTAAGCCTTGTAAAAGAGTTGAAGCTTCTGATTCAGCTTCCCAACCATTCATTTCAGCAAAGTCAGATTCTAGTTCAGCAACTTTGATACCATCTTCATCAGAAAAATCAGCTTTTGCATAAATAGCATCTTTTGCTTCCATAACAGCATAGAGTTCTTTGTAACCCATAATGACTGTTTCAAGAACAGTATATTCTTCGAAGCCATAATGATTTTGTTGTAGCATTGTCATACGTTCATTTGGATCTAATGAAATTTTACCTGTACTTGGTGTTATTTCACCAGATAAAATCTTTAAAAATGTTGATTTACCAGCGCCATTAGCACCGATTAGTCCGTAACAATTACCAGGCGTGAATTTTAAATTAACGTCATCGTATAACTTACGGTCTGAAAAACTTAAACTTACATTACTTACAGTTATCATTTAATACCCTCACTATTCGTTTGTATAATCTACATATCATAGCATATTTCAGGCTCAAAATGAAACGGTTTTGAAAATGAACTCAAATAAAATGATTATTTCTGAAAATGAGGGTACGTTAGTCATAGAGTTGTAATATGAGTGATGTTTTGTAATATGCCTGACACATGTCTGACTTGTCGGTTCGATATACTCTAGAAATGGGTAATAAAGTTATTTACAAAAAGGAGTATTATTTTGAAAATTAGAAATATTATTGGTTTTACGGCAGTTATACTTTGCTTATTAGGTGGTTCGGTTTCTGTTAGTGCAACATCTATCAGTGATTTAAAAAAACAAGAATCAGCTGCACAAGAGAAAGTAACAACTGCTAATTCAAAAATTTCAAAGTCATTAACGAGTATTAATGATGAGTATGCAAAAATTGATAAATTAAATCAAGAAATTTCTGATAAAGAAAAGAAAATTGGTTCACAAGATAAATCAATTGGTAATGAACAAAAACAATTAGATACACGTATTGAAAATGCTAAAGATAGATTAAGAAGTCTACAAGTTAATGATTCAAGTAGTAAAATGGTAACGGCTATTCTTGAAGCAAAGAATGCTGGTGATTTTATTAGCCGTGTTTACGCAGTTTCTGTTTTACAATCTGCTGATAACAAAACGATGAAAGATGTTGCGTCTAATATCAAAACCATGGAAGATGCTAAAGCGCATTTGGAATCTGAACAAAAATCATTGAAATTAAAACAATCTGAAACAAAACAAGAAACAAAAGAAATGAATAAACAATTAGCAGCGTTAAAAGATACTTTAGGTGACGCAAAGAAAGATTTAGCCAAAGTAACAAAGGCTAAAGATGCTGAGTTATCAAAAAAAGCAAGAGAAGCAAAGGCTAAAGCTGATGCTAAGGCAGCAGCAGCTGCTAAAAAAGAAGCAGCTAAAAAGGCTGAAAGTGATGATTCATCAGATAAAAAAGGAAGTACTGACCAAAAAGCAAGCAACGATACTTCTGGCAAATCAACTAAGAAAACGTTACAAATGGTCGCAACGGCTTATTCAACAAATGCACCAGGGATGGGAACTCATGGATCATATGGGTTAAGTTTGTTAACTAATCCACAACAAATTGCTGTGGATCCTTCAGTTATTCCGCTAGGAACTGTTGTCTGGGTATCTGGTTATGGTGTTGCGATTGCTGGCGATACAGGTTCAGCAATTAAAGGAAACCGAATTGATGTGCATTTTATCTCAAATGCAAGATGTTACACATGGGGTAAAAAGACAGTTACTGTAAAAGTTTTAGAATAAAGATATGAAAAAAGGTCTGCTAAATTTATTTTTAGCAGACCTTTTTATTTATTTAAATATCTTTTTGCATATGATGATAGTCATGACCACTAATAATCATGTTACCAACAGTTTTAAAGCCCATTTTTGTGTATAACTTTTCTGCTTTAGGATTTGCAAAGTCGACGTTTAAGCCAATCTTTGTTTTTCCAGCTGCACGGGCAATCTCGGGAAGAGACTCTAGAAGTTTTGTGCCGATGCCTTGTCCTTGGAAATCTGGTGAAACAGCAAGGGTATCAAGGTACCATTCATTTGGATAAACTTCTGAGTCTGGAAAGAGTTCAGTTGTTTCAGGTAAACCAATTTGTGGGAAAAATTGATTCATAGCAAGATCAAGATGGTCTTCATCTTCATCCGGATAACCAAATGCTATCCCAGCAACCTTACCATCAATATCGGCAATTTGAACACGACCGTAGCTGTAACGGTAGTCTTCTGTTTCAAATGCAAGCTCTAGCACTTTGAATAGGTCGGGTAATGGAATTTCTTGAAGAATAGGAATTTCCATATCTTCTAAAATAATATTCACTAAAGGAACGACCTCGTGTGCATCTTTTTTTGTTGCTCTTCTAATAATCATATAAACCATCCTTTCCTGAATATCTCTAGTGTATAGGGTACTTAAATAATTGTCAAAACAACTAAATTGCTTGCTAAGTGTAGATATGTTATATTATGTTACATCAAAATGTTTTGGGGAGGATATTATGAAAAAATGGCAGTCAATGATCATGTCAATCATGGTCGCATGTGTATTTTTATTATTTTTACATAGTAATCAAGTAAATGCAGCAGAAAAGACGTATACAATCGGGACTGATGTAACTTATGCACCATTTGAATATCAAGCAGAAGATGGTAAATCATATGTTGGTATTGATATGGATATAATGCGAGCCATTGCTAAAGAGGAAGGATTTAAAGTTGATATTAAAGCCTTAGGGTTTAATGCAGCGGTTCAAGCATTAGATGCTAACCAAATTGATGGGGTTATGGCTGGTATGATGATAACTCCAGAACGTCGTGTTAAATTTGATTTCTCAGATAGTTATTATGAAGCTGGGGTAGCTATGGCTGTTGGTAAAAACAGTTCAATTAAATCTTTGGATGATTTAAGAGGGAAAAAGGTAGCGATTAAAGTTGGTACAGCTGCCGGAGAATTCGTAAACTCAATTAAAAAACAATATAATATTACAACAACAACTTTTGATGATTCAAGTAACATGTATGACGATGTTGTGACAGGAAATTCCGATGCGACTTTTGATGATAAACCAGTTTTAGCATATGGTGTTAAGAATGGTATTGAAATGAAAGTAGTTGGTAAAACATATGAAAAAGGTGAATATGGATTCGCCGTTAAAAAAGGGCAAAATAAAGAATTAATAACAAAATTTAATGCCGGGCTAAAGAAACTTAAAGCTAACGGTGAATATAAAAAGATTGTTGATAAGTACACTGGAACGAACGCAAAAAATGCTAACTCTAAAAATTCTCGAACAATTTTAGGTTTATTGAAAACAAATAGTGGCTCATTATTAGAAGGATTTAAACAAACAATGTTATTAACAATTGTGGCTATTGTTTGTGCAACAGTTTTAGGGATTATTTTAGGTATGATGGGTGTTGCGCCAAATAAATGGCTTAATGGGCTTTCAAGTACATTAATTTACATTTTCCGTGGCCTACCGCTAATTGTATTGGCCTTCTTTATCTACATTGGTATTCCTAATTTAACCGGGAGCAAGATTCCAGCATTTGTGGCAGGTATTATAACCTTAACGTTAAATGAAGGTGCGTATACAGCGGCCTTTGTTAAAGGTGGGATTAAGGCTGTTGATAATGGCCAAATGGAAGCTGCTCGTAGTCTAGGATTACCTTATGGAAAAGCAATGATGAAAGTCATTATGCCACAAGGAATTAAGATTATGATTCCATCATTTATTAATCAATTTATTATTACGTTGAAAGATACGTCAATTTTATCTGTTATCGGTATTTTAGAATTAACGCAAACAGGTAAGATTATAATCGCAAGAAACCTTGAAGGATTCAAGATGTGGTTGATTATCGCGGTGATTTATCTCGTTATCATAACGTTATTAACGTGGTTATCTAATTTAGTCGAAAGGAAGATTAAATAATGGCAGCTAAAATTCAAGTTAAAAATTTGAAAAAAAACTATGGTTCAAATGAAGTTTTGAAGGGGTTAGATATTTCAGTTGCAGAAAAAGAAGTTGTCTGCATGATTGGACCTTCCGGTTCTGGGAAAAGTACCTTTTTACGTTGTTTAAATAAATTAGAAGATTTAACTTCCGGTTCAATTATTATTGAGGGGCATGATATAAGTGATCCAAAAACTGATTTAAATGTTGTTCGTCAAAATATTGGCATGGTATTTCAACATTTTAATTTGTTTCCACATTTAACCGTTCTTGAAAATATTATTTTAGCGCCTGTTGAATTAAAAAAAGAAACAAAAGAAGAAGCAACTAAGGAAGCAAAACGTCTTTTATCCCAAGTTGGTTTGAGTGATAAAGCAGATGCTGCACCTGCTTCGTTATCTGGTGGTCAAAAACAACGTGTCGCAATCGCACGCGCACTTGCAATGAAACCAGATATTATGTTATTTGATGAACCAACGTCTGCACTTGATCCAGAAATGGTTGGGGATGTTTTAGATGTTATGAAACAACTTGCGAGGGATGGTATGACAATGGTTGTTGTCACACATGAAATGGGTTTTGCTAAAGAAGTGGCTGATCGTGTGGTCTTTATGGCTGATGGTTACATTTTAGAAAGTAGTACACCAGATGAAATATTTAGTAATCCGCAAAATGATAGAACAAAAGATTTCTTAAACAAAGTTTTAAATGCATAAAAAGTGCAAACTAATTAAATCTTTCGGCCTTTCATTAATTTTTGGTGGGGCAAGCATTGTAAAAGGTCCTAATCACTTCGCGTGGTGGTTAGGATTTTTTATGTATAGTTACTAAAAATTAGGATGTTTACGATGATTTGAATTGAAAAAAGCTTTTTAGCAAAGGAGAAAAGTAAAATTATGAAAGCAATTGTTGTTAATGAAGCAGGAGGAACAGATAAGCTTATTTACCAAGAGGTAAATTTACCTAAAATAAAAGCTAACTGGTCCTTAATTAAAATAAAAGGGTTTGGTATCAATAGATCGGAGATTTTTACGAGAGAGGGAAAATCGCCAACTGTTTTGTTTCCTAGGGTTTTAGGCATTGAATGTGTGGGTGTTGTTGAAGAAACGAGCGATCCTGAAAGATTACCTATAGGGAAAAAAGTTATTTCCATTATGGGAGAAATGGGACGCGCATTTGATGGCAGCTATGCTGAATATGTAGCATTACCAAATAACCAAATATATCCAATAACAACAAATATATCTTGGAAAGAACTTGCGACTATTCCTGAAACGTACTATACAGCATTTGGTTCAATGAAAAACTTAAAAATTACAAAAAAAGATAAAATTTTAGTTAGAGGCGCCACAAGTGGAGTAGGTATTTCATTTCTTAAATTGTTGAAGGCCAGATATCCTGATATTGTAATTGATGGTACTAGTCGGAGCCAAGCAAAAAATGAGCAATTATTGTCCGCTGGTTTTAATGATGTAATAATAGATAAGACTGGTGTATTAGAGACTGAAAAGAAGTATGACAAAATTTTAGAATTAATTGGCCCTGCCACTATAAAAGATAGTTTTCAACATTTAAACGAAGGAGGCATTTTATGTAGTACGGGACAATTAGGAGGTAAATGGTTTTTAGAAGAATTTGATCCGATTATAGATATCGAGAAAAATAGTTACCTCACTAGTTTTTACTCTGACAATGTCAGTCAGGATAAATTGAATGATCTGTTGGACTACATTTCAAAATATGATGTTGATGTGAAACCAGAAAAAAACTTCAAACTAAGTGAAGTTCCTTTAGCGCATGCTTACTTACAAAATCAGGATAGTTTTGGGAAAGTAATCGTGTTACTAACAACTGAATAAAGATAAGTACCAAATTGGTTAGCGACGTATTATGGGTTTCATAATTGATAGTTGGAGAGTAACAGGGCTGATTGATTACGTAACAAAAGTCTTATGGCTTTTGTTTTTTTCGTTGTAAAAAAACTGTTATTGGTAATAGTTTTTAAACTACTATCAACAACAGTTTTTATAGACTTATTTTTTCTAATTAATTACACTTTTTAGTCTCAATCGATTTATTTTTCAGCTAACTGTTCAAGAATAGCTAAGCCAACACCATCTTCAGAATTTGTTTTTGCTGAATGATTGGCAATACGTTTTACCTCGTCGTGGCCATTTTCCATGGCGTAACTGACGCCTGCAACTTTTAACATAGAAACATCATTTAAGTTATCTCCAATTGCCATGACATCTGACATTGGGATATTAAGTTCTTTAGCGAAAGCTTGGAGTGCAATCCCTTTTTGGGCATTTACGTTGTTAATTTCAAGGTTAGTAGGTGCAGAAGAGGTAACAACAAGTGAGTCTTCTTCTTCAATTTTTGCTTTTAAAGGGAGTAATTCTTCTTGACCATCCATACTGAAAACAATTAATTTAAAAATATCAATTTTTGAATCATCGATGACTGTTTGGTAATCATCAACGTAATTGATATTCATTAATTCAAGACGAGCTGCAGCTAATGAAACAGCCATTTTAAATGGTGTATCTGGATTTGTATCAGAGATTAGACGCGCTACATTTTGAATACGGTTTGCACGATTATCAGAATAAACACCGTTTGAGGTTGTCATTTCAAAGTAAAAATTTTCTTTTTTGAATGTTTGAACTAAAGTTTGAACGACTTTTTTTGAAATAGGTGTTGTACTAAGTGTTTTACCATTTCCATCTAAAACTTCTGCGCCGTTAAATGTAATCATTGGACTATTGAACCCGGCTGCTGTAATTAAAGGTTTAACTTCAGTATAGCCACGGCCAGTAGAAACGATAAAGTGGACTCCTAATGCTTGTGCTTGTTTAATCGCATCGGCGTTTTTTTCTGAAATCACCATTTGATCATTTAGTAAAGTACCATCCATATCTGATGCAATAATTTTTATCATAAATTCAACACTCCTCTAATCTTATTTACTGGTTTCATTTTAACATGAAACCGCTCGATATTTTAATCAAATCATTTATTTTTGTATTCACTAATATGGTAAACTTAATCTGTGAGGTGTTAGACAATGAATATTAATGTCGATAATGATTGGCAACCCATTTTGACCGAAGAGCTTGCAAAATCTAAATATGCTGATTTAGAAACGTTTATTGATAATGAATATCAAAATGAGACGATTTATCCGGAAAAAAATCGCATTTTTGAAAGCTTTGAACTGACCCCATTTTCTGACGTTAGAGTTTGTTTATTGGGACAGGATCCTTATCATGAAAAGCATCAAGCTCATGGGTTGAGTTTTTCTGTTTTACCAGGAGAAAAAATTCCACCTTCTTTACGGAATATGTATAAAGAATTGGAAACAGATTTAGGAATTCCACCAGCTAATCATGGCTATTTGAAGAGTTGGGCGGAGCAAGGTGTTTTGATGTTAAATTCAGTCTTAACTGTAAGAGATGGCGCCGCTAATTCTCATCGTAATCATGGATGGGAATTATTAACAGATGGTGTGATTGAACGATTATCCGAATCTTCACAGACAATTATTTTTGTTTTATGGGGGAAGACAGCCCAAGATAAGATTAAATTAATTGATACAGATCACAATATTGTGATAACATCACCTCATCCAAGTCCGTTATCTGCTTACCGCGGTTTTTTTGGATCGAAACCATTTTCACAAATAAATCAAAATTTAATAAGTCAGGGATTGCCACCGATTAACTGGCAATTACCCAGTAACACTTAATTAGGAGGAAATGATATGTCATTATTTGAAAGTTTGAAAAGCAAAATTGAAAGTAAAAAAATTAAAATAGTTTTTCCTGAAGGGGAAGAAGAACGTATTCTAAGAGCAGCCGTTAAATTAGCAGAAGATAATTTGGCAGAACCTATTTTATTGGGGGATGTTGCAAAAATGAAAGAGTTAGCCACAAAGCTCGATTTAACTCTTGATGGTATCGGTGTAGAATTACTTGATCCTAAACAATATTCTGAAACAGATTTTAATGAGATGAAAACGGCCTTTGTTGAACGACGTAAGGGTAAAAATACACCTGAACAAGCTGAAGAAATGTTACGCGATGTTAATTATTTCGGTACAATGCTCGTTTACATGGGATTAGCTGAAGGGATGGTTTCTGGAGCTGTTCACGCTACTGGAGATACCGTTCGACCTGCATTACAAATTATTAAAACGAAACCAGGCGTGAGTCGGACAAGTGGTGCCTTTATTATGACCAGAAATAATGATACAGAAAAGTATTTATTTTCTGATGCTGCGATCAGTATTAATCCAACTGCTCAAGAATTAGCAGAAATGGCAATTGCAAGCATTCAGACGGCTCGTCTCTTTGATATTGATCCCAAAGTAGCAATGCTTAGTTTTTCAACTAAAGGTTCAGCTAAAGCACCAGAGGTATCAAAGGTAGCAGAAGCAACTGAAATTGCACAAAAACTAGCACCAAATGAAGCGATTGACGGCGAATTACAATTTGATGCTGCTTTTGTACCGAGTGTTGGTGAACAAAAAGCACCTGGATCAAAGGTTGCAGGACAAGCAAATGTTTTCATTTTCCCTGAATTACAATCTGGAAATATTGGCTACAAAATTGCACAACGTTTAGGTGGATTTGAAGCTATCGGACCTATCCTACAAGGATTAAACCAACCGGTTTCAGATTTATCTCGTGGTGCTAACGTAGAAGAAATTTACAAGGTTGGTATTATTACAGCTGCGCAAAGTTTAGAATGAAATGGTGAAATAATTAATGAATATTGAAGTCAGTTCTGTAGAAGAAACACAAGAAATTGCCGAAAAAATTGGACAGCTTGTTGAACCTAATATGATTTTGTTATTGGATGGTGATTTAGGCGCAGGAAAGACAACTTTTGCTAAAGGCTTAGCCGTTGGGTTAGGGATCAAGCGGAACGTTAAAAGTCCAACATTTCCAATTGTGAGAGAATATCGTGAGGGCCGTTTGCCGTTATTTCATATGGATGTTTACCGACTTGAAGGGATGGGCGGCGCAGATTTAGGGTTAGATGAATATTTTAATTCTGATGGTGTGAGTGTTGTTGAATGGTCTGAATTTATTCAGGATGAATTACCAAATGATTGGTTAAAAATTACATTATTGAAAGATGATCATGATGATAATTTACGTACTATCGAATTAGAAAGTAATGGATTACAATATGATAATATGTTGGCCCATTTCAACTAAAAAAACAAGTTAGCTGATAGCCTCTAAATGGGGGTATCAGCTAACTTGTTTTTATTTAACCAATTTTTCGATTTCTGGTTTCATCTTTAAAGGATTAGTCTTAGGTGCATAACGTTTAACAACTTGTCCATCACGATTAACTAAAAATTTAGTGAAGTTCCATTTAATTGAGCTACCCAACACGCCTTGCGTTTCATCAGTCAGGTATTTAAATAGTGGTAACGCATCTTCTCCATTTACATTTTGAATGGTATGCATTGGAAAACTAACGCCATATGTCATACGACAGGTAGCTGCTGCTTGCGCATCATTATCGACTTCTTGATGGAATTGATTCGATGGAAACCCAAGTACCACTAATCCTTGGTCTTGATAATCCTCATATAATTCTTCTAATTGTTTAAATTGTGGCGCAAAACCACATTTAGTGGCTGTATTAACAATTAATAAAGGGTGATCCTTGTACTTTTCTAATGAATAAGTTTCACCATTTTCTAGTGTAACCTGATAATCATAAATTGACATTGTAATTTCCCCCAATTTGGTTTGATTACGGTCATCATATAACAGTTTAAACAGTAGCCCTATTAATGTGCTTAAATTTGATTATGCTGGCTTCACAAATGGTTTTAAAATTTCTTGTCCAAATTCGTGTTCTTGATAGAGTAAGATATTGGCACAAGCAACGGAATCATCTAAGGCATTGTGATGATTTGTTAACGTGATTCCCAATTCATCACAAACCGTATTTAATTTATGATTTGGAAATTCTGGGAATAATTTACGACTTGTTCTAACCGTATCTAACAATAAAAATTGGGGTGTCTCTAATCCATAATAACCCAATGTATTATGCAAAATACTGTTATCAAAGGGGGCATTATGTGCCACGATTAAACTATTGTTCTGGAAAAGTGGCGAAATATGTGACCATAGTTCTGGAAACTTTGGTGCAAATTCAACGTCTTCTTCGTGAATACCATGAATTTGAACATTACGCCAATTAAAAGGTGTTTCCGGTTTAATAAGTGAATAAAATTCATCAACGATTTGATTATTTCGAACAACTGTTAAAGCAATTGAACAGGCGCTATGACGCTGATTATTAGCAGTTTCAAAATCCATTGTAACAAAATTCATAATTAACTCCTTTTTAATTCGATATGACTGATAAGGTTATTAAAATACTCGGTCTAATAATGTTAATAAAGTATAACAGTTAGGTTATACAATTAAAAGTCGCTTGTTTGTGCGTTAAAATAGAAAAATAAACATTGAACGTGTTAAACTAGAAGGAATTGCTAAATGTTGAAAGGAATCGAATAAATAATGATAATTGACACTTTTGTAGAACTATTTCCATCTATTAAAATTTTAAAAAATGAACCACTTGCTAAATATACAAATACTGAAACGGGAGGGATGGCTGATCTTTTAGCTTTTCCTGATGCAGTGTCAGATGTTAAAATTTTGGTGAATACAGCCAATGAAAATGGTATTCCTTTAACTGTTTTAGGAAATTCGAGTAATCTAGTTGTGAAAGATGGCGGTATTCGTGGACTTGTAATCATTTTAACGGATATGGATAAAATTGCTGTATCTGGGACGAAAATTATAGCGCAAGCTGGTGCCTCACTTATTGAGACAACAGAAGAAGCTTACCAAGCTGGCTTGACTAATTTTGAATTTGCTGCTGGGATTCCTGGGAGTGTTGGTGGTGCCGTATTTATGAATGCTGGTGCATATGATGGTGATATCAGCCAGGTATTGAGTGAAGTTAGTGTTATTACACGTACTGGTTATGTGAAAACACTAGTTAACGAAGAAATGAACTTTGACTATCGTCATAGTCAAATTCAAGATGATAATGACATCATATTAGAAGCAACCTTTGTATTAAAAGAAGGTAATAAATATGATATCCGTGAAAAAATGGATGAGTTTAACTTTTTACGTGCATCTAAACAACCTTTAGAGTACCCATCATGTGGAAGTGTTTTTAAGCGACCTGATGGACACTATACTGGTGTACTAGTTCACGAAGCTGGGTTACAAGGCTACCAAATTGGTGGCGCACAAGTATCAAAGAAACATGCCGGGTTTATTGTTAATGTAGACGGCGCTACTGCAACAGATTATATGGATGTTATTAAGCATGTTCAAAACGTTGTGTGGGAAAAATTTAAGGTTAGATTAGAAACGGAAGTTAGAATTATCGGAGAAGACTAAAGTAGAAAGGAAGATGGTAAATGCCGCTACTTGAATCGGTTATTGTTTTAGCTGCACTTGTTTTACTATCAAATGTTATCAGTCATTATCTGGTTTCAATACCCGTTGGATTGATCCAGATAGCATTAGGCTTTGTCGTTGCCTTAATTTTTAAAGTCTCAATTGAGTTAGAAACAGATTGGTTCTTATTACTCTTTATTGCGCCACTATTATTTAATGATGGTCGAAAATTTCCAAAACGTGAATTGTGGAAATTAAGAGGTTCCATTTTTGCGAATGCCATATTATTGGTTTTCTTAACAACTGTGGTAGTTGGATTTTTCATTCATCTTTTGATTCCAAAAATGCCATTAGCAGTTGGATTCGCACTGGCAGCTATTTTGTCACCAACGGATCCAGTTGCTGTGCAATCGATTGCTGAAAAAGCAAAATTACCAAGTAATATTTTAAATTTGGTTAGTGGTGAAAGTTTAATTAATGACGCAAGTGGATTAATTGCCTTTAAATACGCGATTGCTGCTGCGGTTACTGGCTATTTTTCATTTGGACAGGCGCTTGGTGATTTTACGTATATTGCGATTGTTGGTTTTATCTCGGGAGCAGTGTTAATGTTGCTGATTTCAACAATACGAGATTTTTTAATGAGGCAAGGGATTAATGATGTTGTTTTTAATACGATATTACAAATTTTAACACCTTTCATCATTTTTCTTTTTACGGAAGAATTTTTGCATGCATCAGGTGTTATTTCGGTAGTTGTCGCTGGCGTTATCTCTAGTATGCGTAAGAATACTTTCGCGACGTACTTACCTGAAATTAAGTTAGTAACTGAAAAAACCTGGGAAATTGTGGTTTATCTCCTGAATGGATTTGTGTTTATTATTCTTGGAATTGAATTACCAATTGCGATGTCAAAGACATTAGAAGATAACAATAGTAGTACTCTTTCGGCTATTATTGATGTTTTTGTCGTCTGGCTCTTTTTAGTCGTGATTCGTGTTGTTTGGACGTATATTAATATGTTATTAATTTCTAAGAAAAATAAATCAAAAAATAAGGCAAAGCCAAGTTGGCGTATTGCGTTAATATCAGGATTTTCAGGTGTTCGTGGTGCAATTACAATGGCTGGTGTGTTAACAGTCCCAACGATAATAAAAACAGGTGCTGCTTTTCCAGAGCGTTCATTAATGTTATTTATTGCTGGTGGCGTGATTATTTTAAGTTTAGTAGCCGCAATTTTGATATTACCTCTTTTAACTAAAGAAAAAGGAATAATGAAAACCAGTAATGAGGTTCCTGATGCTACTTTAGTTGAAGATGAGGATGCTATCATAACTAGTGATAGCGGAGATACGCAGTTCAATGAAAAGCAAGCTCGTATTTATATTATGCGAGTTGCTATTAGTCGCTTGGAATCTGAACGACGAGAATCTAATCAAAAAGTTGCCTATGAATTAATTTTAGAATATCAATTTATGATTCGTCGACTTGAGTTTTCTGATCAGGATGATGAACGATTACGCCAAATTGTTGAGGAAGAAGCAGACATTAGGCGAATTGCTTTAGATGGAGAACTCGAAGCGTTAGATAAAATGAGATTAAAGCAGGCTATTAGTAATAAAAACTATTCAATTATTAGTAAGAAAATTATGAAACAAAAAGCGAAATTAGGTCAAATTAATAATCGGAAAATCTCATTTGTAACGGTTAGAAATATTAATCATGCCTTTGTTCAATTAGGTAAGGTTGTGAGACGGACACTCTATTCTGAAAAAGAATTAAAAATGGTTTATGAACGACGAAATATAGAAAAAGCTTTAGCAAAAGCAGCTATTAAAGCACTATCAACGTATGTTAAAAAATCTGATGATGGCAATCAACAATTTAAGCAGCAAGCTATGTATCATTTGATTGTTTATTATCGTAATCGTATCGAAACATTAAAACGGACCAAAAATATTAATCAAGCCGAATCTGAGGAACAAAGTTACCAACTTAGATTAAAGGCTATTGCGGCTGAACGTTCTGCGATGCAGGAATTGATGGAACGAGGCTATATTACATGGTCATTAGCGTCAAGTTTACGTGAATATATTAATTATTCTGAAAATGTTATTATGCTTTCTGAAGAGGACTAAAAAATAGGTGTAACTCGCAATTTATATGCGAGTTACACCTATTTTATTGTTTTTCTATAGACTTCTAAGCAAATGATAATAACTAGTTGGACTATTGTTAGTAAAACGACAAAAGCTAACATTTTAATTGTCCACATATCGGCAATCAATTTTAATGTTAATTTTGGTGATGTTAGTAGGTAAACAGTGTGTAATCTTAAAAAACGACCAATATAGACACCGACAGATGACAAAATAGTTAGGCCAAATATAACGACATAACGAAAATAATAAGGTGTTAAGTGTAGTCGTTCTTTAATTTGGTCGGCAATTTGAGAAAATCCAACGAGTGCAAGTAACGTACATGATAAGGTACTTACCAACAAATAAGTATAGTTTAGCCACATATGAATATCTAATTTAATTAATCCTGTCATTATGTCATAGGGATGCAGTAAGCTTAAATGAAAAATATCAGTTAATAGGTAAGGCGCGTTCGGATAAAAGAATAGCCAAGCTGCTGTTAACAGCCAAAAATAAGTATTTGATAATTTATCTTTGATGTGAAAAGCTAATTCAATTGGCAGATAACCTAAAAATGTATTTAAGAGTAAAAAATTAAAAGGTGATTGTTGGTTGTAAACGAATAAGTAAATAATAATTAAGTAACATATAAAAAATAATCTGATACCGTGCTTTACATTTGTATTTATCATAATGGTCATCCTTTTCTATAGTAACTTCAGTGTAGCAAAAAATGAGATGAAATCAAATTAATAATCCGGTAGATAATAGAAAATATGGCGGGATGAGGAAACAAATCTAACAACGTGGTATAATAAAACGGTTAATAAAATAGAGGAGGCCGAGTGATGTCCATTAACTGGGGTGGTCTTGTAACGTGGGGGCATATGGTCAATATACTAGATATTATCGTTGTCTGGTTTGTTGTTTATGAACTCATGGTACTTTTACGAGGAACAAAAGCGGTTCAACTTTTTAGAGGAATCATAATTATTGTTGTGATTAAGCTAATTAGTGTGGTCGTTGGGCTACAAACTGTATCTTGGATTATGGATCAAGTTATCAATTGGGGTGTTATCGCCATGGTTGTTATTTTCCAACCGGAAATAAGACGTGGATTGGAACATCTTGGTCGTGGATCATTTTTTTCAAGAGGTAAACAGAAAAACAAAGACGAAGAACATATGATTGCTGGACTAGACTCAGCTATTCAATATATGTCAAAACGTCGAATTGGGGCATTAATTACTATCCAAATGAACACTGGATTGGAAGATTATATTGAAACCGGAATTGCATTAGATGCTGAAATTACGGGTGCATTATTAATCAATATTTTCATTCCCAATACACCATTGCATGATGGCGCGGTAATTATTAAAGATAATAAAATAGCTGTTGCGGCGGCTTACTTACCATTATCTGAAAGTAACTTAATTCCAAAAGAATTAGGAACTCGGCATCGTGCTGCAGTAGGTATCAGTGAAGTAACCGACGCAATTACGATTGTTGTGTCAGAAGAAACAGGTTCAGTGACAATTACGCGAAATAACGAACTTATTCGTGATTTATCACAAGAAGATTACCTTAAATTATTGAATACTGAATTAATTAAAGATGATGAACCTAAAAAGAACAACCCTTTCTGGGAATTTTTTGAACATTTCGGGCGTAAGGGGGATAAAAAATGAATCTAAATAAATTTTTTAATAGTCGCTCATTTTTTATTGGAACCTCTTTAATTTTAGCAATTTTATTATTTGTTTATGTTAATTATGATCAGTTAGCAAATACAAATAATTTTTCCGATTCAAAAACAACGAGTCTAGTTGCAAATGAATCAAAAACGATTGAGGCTGGCCTACAAATTACGGCCGATAGTGATAAATACTTTATTACTGGATATCCTAAAAATGTAAAATTAACATTGGACGGTCCTGGCGCTTTAATTACAACAACTGTGAATACACAAAACTTTAGAGTGTTTGCTGATTTAAAGGGTTTAAATCCTGGAAAACATGTTGTTAAGTTACAAGCAGAAGGATTAAACAAAGAAATTAGTTATAAAATTAGTCCCGCTACAATTTCTGTTAATATACAAAAACGTAAGACAACGACATTCCCTATTCAGGTGAAATTTAATGAACGTCGTTTAGCGCAAGGGTATAAGAGTGGGACGCCTGTTTTAGATAATAATACGATTTCTGCATCCGGTGCGGAAGGCGATGTGAATGCTATTTCAGAAGTGGTTGCACAAGTAAATGTCAGCAGCAATCAGATCAAGTCAACAATTTCACAAGAAGTCTTACTTGAGGCCTTAGATGTAAATGGTAAAACTTTAAATGTCGTCATGACCCCATCAACAGTCGGTGTTACAATACCGGTTGAGAGTACTAAAACCACTAAAAAATTACCTTTGAATTTTGTTTCAAGTGGAACTGGCGTATCTGGGAAGACGTATAAGTTTTCAAGTGATACAAAACAAGTAACGGTAACGGGTACAGAATCAACCTTAAGCAAATTAAGTAAACTTGATGTTGTGGTACCAATTAATAAGATTAGTGATTCCGTTACGAAAACAATTAGTATCGATTTGGATAAGAATAATTTAATTTCATCAAATCCAGAATCTGTTAAAGTAAAAATTAGTGCTTCTGGTGGAACCGCAGCATCAAAAACTGAAAGTAGTGAAACAACAACTGATCAGACATCGACGAGCTCTGAAACCAGTTCAGAAAGTAGTGAAAGTGCTACTTCGTCTTCATCGACAAGTTCTGATAGTTCAAGTAGTTCAAGTGAATCAACGAACGCATTAAATTAATTAATTAGTGAGGAGAAAATAATGAAATATTTTGGTACAGATGGTGTTAGAGGAATTGCAAATAAAGAACTAAGTCCTGAGTTAGCATTTAGATTGGGACGTTTAGGTGGGTATGTTCTATCAGAGCATGCACAACTTGAAAATAACGATAGACCACAAGTGCTTGTTGCGCGTGATACACGAATCTCTGGTCAAATGCTTGAACAAGCTTTGATTTCAGGGTTATTATCAGTTGGGATTGAAGTACTCTCATTAGGCGTTATTTCAACACCTGGTGTAGCGTACCTTGTACGTGCCCAAAATGCAGTTGCTGGAATTATGATTTCAGCTTCACATAATCCCGTTCAAGATAACGGCATTAAATTTTTTGGTGCGGATGGTTATAAACTATCTGATGAACAAGAAGAAGAAATTGAAGTTTTATTAGAAAAAGATTCTGATGATTTGCCAAGACCAGAAGGTGAAGGCCTTGGAGTATTAGCAGATTATCCAGAAGGTGTACTGAAATATACACAATTTTTGGAACAAACAATTCCTGATGATTTAGAAGGAATTCATGTTGGAATTGATTCAGCTAATGGCGCAACAAGTGGACTTGTTTCACGTTTGTTTGCTGATTTAAATGCTGAATTTGAAACAATGGCAACTTCGCCTGATGGATTAAATATTAATGATGGCGTTGGTTCAACACATCCAGAAGGATTAGCTAAATTTGTAGTTGAAAATAAGCTTGAAGCCGGGATTGCTTTTGATGGCGATGGTGATAGATGTATTGCTGTTGATGAATTAGGTAATATTATTGATGGCGATAAAATTATGTACATTTGTGGATTATACATGAATGAACGTGGTCGCTTGAAAAAAGAAACAGTTGTGACAACTGTTATGAGTAATATTGGACTATACAAAGCACTTGAAGCAGCTGATTTAACATCAGTTAAAACACAAGTTGGTGATCGTTATGTTGTTGAAAAAATGCGTGCTGACGGTTACAACATTGGTGGCGAACAATCTGGACATATTGTATTCTTAGATTACAATACAACTGGTGATGGGATGCTAACTGCTATTCAATTGCTAAATGTTATGAAGAAAACAGGCAAGAAGTTATCTGAATTAGCTGCAGCTGTTCAGACTTATCCACAAGAACTTGTGAATGTTAGAGTGACAGATAAGCAAGCTGCATTAGATAATCAAAAAATTAAAGATAGTATTGCAGAAGTTGAAGCAGAAATGGCCGGCGATGGCCGAGTTCTTGTGAGACCTAGTGGAACTGAAAATTTATTACGTGTTATGGCCGAAGCACCAACAGAAAAAGAAGTTAAAGCTTATGTTGATCGAATTGTGCAAACAGTTCAAACTGAAATGGGCGTTTAGAAATTAAGCGAAAGAGTCATTTGAATGAAAATTCAAATGACTCTTTTTTTATTTTAAAGTTGATTTAAAATATAGACCAATATATTAATTCTTGACAAAAAAATATCAGAAAGGTATATTAATAGATATTGATAAGGGTTACTTGTTTTTTAAACATCTATACCAATTTTAAAATAATAATAAAAAATACATTTAAAAAAAGGATGACATAAACTATGTGTGGAATTGTTGGCGTAACAGGAAAAACGAATACTGTTGAAATTTTAATTAATGGTTTGGAAAAATTAGAATACCGTGGTTATGATTCAGCCGGTATTTTTGTTGATAACAAAACGGGTGAAGATTACCTTGTTAAAGAGGCTGGACGTATTTCGAATTTGAAGTCGGCCATTGATGATAAGGTTCATGGAACTGCTGGAATTGGACATACGCGTTGGGCAACACATGGCGTACCAAGTAAATTTAATGCCCATCCTCATGTTTCTGAAGATGGCCGCTTTTACCTTGTACATAATGGCGTTATCACTAATTTTTCTGAGTTAAAAGAACAATATTTAAAAGACGTAAATTTTGTTAGTGAAACAGATACTGAGGTTGTTGTTCAATTAATTGGATATTTTGCAAATAAAGAAAATTTAACTGCTAAACAAGCATTCAAAAAAGTTTTATCATTACTTGAAGGTTCTTCATATGCTTTCTTGATGATGGATCGTGAAGAACCAGAAACATTGTTTGTGGCTAAGAATAAGAGTCCTTTATTAATTGGTGTTGGGGATGGCTTTAATGTTGTCTGCAGTGATGCCATGGCAATGTTGAAAGAAACACATGACTTCATTGAACTCATGGATGGTGAAATGGTTATTGTTAAACCTGACTCTATTGAAATTGAAAATAAAGCTGGTGAAGCCGTATCACGTGATTCATATCATGTTGAAATGGATGATAGCGATTCAGAAAAAGGCGCATATCCATTCTACATGCTAAAAGAAATCGATGAACAACCAGCTGTTATGCGACGTTTATTGAGTGAGTATGTTGAAAATGAAGAAACTGTTAAAATTGATGATAGTATTTTAAACGCAATGAAAGCTGCTGATCGCATCTATATTGTTGCTGCAGGGACAAGTTACCATGCCGGATTAGTTGGAAAAGAATTATTTGAAGGTTTAGCTAATGTACCAACAGAAGTACATGTTGCTTCAGAATTTGGTTATCATATGCCATTACTTTCAGAAAAACCATTCTTTATTTTCTTATCACAAAGTGGTGAAACAGCTGATAGCCGTCAGGTTCTTGTAAAAGTTAACGAAATGATGTACCCAAGTTTAACAATTACAAATTCAGCAAATTCTACACTTTCTCGTGAGGCAACATATACGTTATTATTACATGCTGGTCCTGAAATAGCAGTTGCCTCAACTAAGGCATATACAGCTCAAATTGCCGTTGAAGCACTTTTAGCAAAAGCGTTAGGAACAGTTACAAAACAAACAAAAGCTCTTAATTTTGATGTTTATCATGAATTAACAATGGTTGCAAATGCTATGCAAGCTATGGTTGATGATAAAGACTCAATTAATGACTTAGCGAAAGAATTCTTAAGTGAAACGCGTAACGCTTTCTATATTGGTCGTGGTATTGATTACGATGTTTCAATTGAAGCTGCACTTAAATTAAAAGAAGTCTCTTATGTTCAAACGGAAGGTTTTGCATCTGGTGAATTAAAACATGGAACTATTGCCTTGATTGAAGAAGGCACACCAGTTGTAGCTATTATTACTGATAAACCGACTGCAAGTCATACACGAGGCAATGTTCAAGAAGTCTTGGCTCGTGGAGCAAATACAATTATCATCTCAACAGAGACATTAGCAAACGAGGGTGATCAAATTGTATTACCAGATGTTTCTGACTTATTAACACCGTTAGTAAGTATTGTGCCTGCACAATTATTGGCTTACTATACAAGCCTAAACCGTGGCTATGATGTTGATAAACCTCGTAATTTAGCTAAGAGTGTTACTGTCGAATAAGATAGATTGAAGAAATGATATTACCTGTTTAAGGGTAGTATCATTTTTTTGTTTATTATTTGGTATAGACCTATTGCTTTTTTTAAAATGATATTGTATTATTGGACTATACCAATTAGAGGAATAAATAATTGAAAAGAGGACAATCAAATGAAATTAATTATTGTTAAAGACCAAAACGAGGGTGGCCAAAAAGGCTACGAAATTTTTAAAGCTGCTAAAGAAGCAAATGCTAAAGTCTTTGGACTTGCTACAGGAAGCACACCATTAACAACCTATGCCGCAATTACAGCCAGTGACTTAGATTTTACGGATTCAACATCAGTTAACTTAGATGAATATGTTGGTTTAGGTGAAAAAGATTCACAAAGTTACCGTTACTTTATGAATGAAAATTTATTTAGTAAAAAACCATTTAAGACATCTTACTTACCTAATGGTCTTGAAAGTGATTCAGAAAAAGAAACAAAACGTTATGACAAAATTATTGAAGATAATCCAATTGATTTACAAATTTTGGGTATTGGTAAAAATGGTCATATTGGATTCAATGAACCTGGAACAGCTGAAGATAGCTTGACACATAAAGTTCATTTAACGGAGTCAACGATCAAATCAAATGCACGTTTCTTTGATAACGAAAATGATGTTCCTGAATATGCTTATTCAATGGGTATTGGATCAATCATGAAGTCGCACAAGATTTTACTTGAAGCTTTTGGTGAAAGTAAGGCAGAAGCTATTAAGGGAATGATTGAAGGCCCTATAACAGAAGACCTACCTGCAAGTTTCTTACAAAATCATGATGATGTAGTTGTCATTGTTGATGAAGCAGCTGCAAGTTTATTAAAAAATAAATAAAATTATCATCCATATGTAGAACTAATTCATTTAAAGCGTTAAAATAAATGGATTGGTTCTATTTGTGTTTTGTGCTTGCTTGACGGCTGATAGTAAGTCTAGTAACATGATGACAATTGTAAGAAAATACGTTTTTAGGAAGTTGAAAAAATGGTCGATTATAAAATTAGAGTAAAAAATGTCACAAAAGAATATGACTTATTTAAAACAAAATCTGAACATATCAAATCATTCTTTTCTTTTAAAAGTACGACGGTACCTCATTTTTGGTCTCTTAAAGGAATCTCGATGGATGTTATGAGTGGAGAAACACTTGGTTTAATTGGCGTTAACGGCTCAGGTAAATCAACGTTATCCAATATTATTTCGGGGATTATTCCACAAACAACCGGTATTGTAGATGTTCGCGGAGAAACTTCTATTATTGCTATCGGCGCTGGATTGAGAGGCCAACTAACCGGATTAGAAAATATTCGATTAAAAGGTTTAATGCAGGGTCTAACTAACCAACAAATTGATGATATTTTAGATGAAATTATTAATTTTGCTGATTTAGGTGATTTTGTTTATCAACCCGTTAAAAGCTATTCTAGTGGGATGAAATCTCGTTTAGGCTTTGCTATTGCCGTGCATATTGATCCTGATATTTTGATTATTGATGAGGCATTGTCAGTTGGCGATGATACTTTTTATCAAAAATGTGTTGATAAAATTAACGAATTTAAAGAACAAGGAAAAACAATTATTTTTGTTAGTCATTCATTAAAACAAATTGAAATGCTATGCGATCGTGTCGCATGGATCCAATATGGTGATTTAAAACAAGTTGGTCCTACTAAAGAAGTTGTCACTAAATATAAAGCTTATATTGATTGGTTTAAAAAATTATCAAAAAAAGAAAAAACAGCGTACCAAAAGAAACAAAAAGAGGCTCAAAAAGCGTTTAGTATCGATGACTATCTTATTAACCAAGTAGACAAAGAAAGTGCTGATGAAGCAAATTTAGGCGTTTCAAAGCAAGTTATTACCGAAAAGGTAAAAAAGGATTTCTATGGCTCTGTTTTAAATGAAAAAATGTCTAAACCAAGTAAGGTGCTAACAGCTGTGATTTTAGTCGCTGTGGTATTCTTTAGTTTAGTAAATATATCAGGGCATTCAATAAGTCATATTATTGAGAACCCAACAAGTATTGTTCATCCAGATAATACGAAATAATAGGAAAGTGTTGGCGTAGATCATTCGACAGCACTTTTTTAATACAAACTATTGACAACGCTTACATTTGATGTTATCTTAAGTTTGTAAGGTATATGAATTACCTTTATCAATTCTCTTTCTCTCTTATGCTAGCCACTATTGCGATGTAGTGGCTTTTTTTGTGCTTGTTGTACTTATTGTCAAATGTGTTTATACTTAATTAAGAGAATAGATGTAGAAAGTTGGGTTCAATATGAAAAGTCATGAAGTTTTATCATTAATTGAAGAAATTACTAGAAAAGATGGTTCTAAATATTTTGAATTATCGAACATGGTACAAAATGGGAGAGCAGAACTTGCAGTTCAAAGAGATTTATTGAAAGAAGTCCGTATTCTACAGTTAAATATTCCCAGATCATCACACGTTATTAATTATGAAAAATATATTAATCAAAATTTTGAAATGCCACTAGAAGCATTTACTGAATATCAAGAGTGGCATAAAACAGAAGAAGCTCAAAATGATTTGAATGCGATATTAAAAGACAATCATATTGAGTAAATATTACCAAAAATATCTTTACAAAATAGGTTAACCTATGGTATAAAATAGTATAGACAGAAATGAATTATAAAGATTGCTCAGTAGTTCAGCGGTAGAACGCTTGACTGTTAATCAAGATGTCGTAGGTTCGATCCCTACCTGAGCAGTATTCATAGAGGATGATCGACTTACTGCCGGTTATCTTTTTTTATTTATGAACTTAATTTTTTGAGTCCATTATAAGAAATTAATGATTAACTTGAATTATTTCTGAATACAGTTTAAAATTAAGAGATTGTAAGAAAGGGGGATTGCGAAATGTCATCAAACAACCATACAGGTGTCGGTAACGATCGTCGTCCAGTTAATACTCCAAACAAAAAGAACCGTCGTCGTAAACAACAAGAACTTGCTACTTTCTTAAAAGAAAGCAAAGCTAACGACGCAGCAGTTGCAGCAAAAAAAGCATAATTTAGTTAAATAAATGATGGCCACCGTTGATTAGAACGGTGGTTTTTTTGCATACTTTAGAATGAGTATTTTTTATTTAAATATATTTTTAGTGCCTTTTAGCTTACAATAAAAGAATCAATAAACTGACTAATGGAGTGATTTAAATTGGCTAAGAATTTTTATGCAGTATATAAAGGACGTAAAACGGGTATTTTCACAAAATGGCCTGATGTGGCAAAGTTGGTTAATGGATACGATGGGGCACGATACAAAGGATTTGAAACGCGAGATGAAGCCCAAAATTGGATGGATGATGGGGCACCTAGACCAACAGCGACAGGTAGTAAAAAAAGTGCGACAGCAGTTCATCAATCCGTAACTTTAACTTCAGATTCAATTCAAGTCTGGACTGATGGTGGTTCGAGAAATCATGGTAATAAATTAGGCGGTCACGTCCTAGCAGAAGATACTGCGGCATGGGCTTTTTATATTAAAACACCGGGTGAGACCTTTTCTGGTACAGATGGTGAAAAAGGTAAAACTAATAATCATATGGAAATTATGGCATTTCTTCAAGCTATGAAAAAATTAATTGATTTAGGATTACGAGAAGAACACGTCGTATTTATATTAGATTCGAAGTATGTCTTGAATGCAATTCAAAAAAATTGGTTAGTAGGTTGGCAACGTCGAAATTGGAAAAAAGCGGATGGTCAAACAGTACTTAATGTCGAACTTTGGCAACAAGTTGCTGAATTAATACCAGCTTTCACTAATGTTGATTTTGAATGGACAAAGGGTCATGCAGATAATGAAGGTAATAATAAAGTTGATGAATTATTAAATGAAACAATGGATAAAATGTAAGATAGGTGAAGTGGATTTCTACTAATGTAGAGAGCCACTTTTTTTATTTAAATGAATTCAAATTAAGATGAATAAAAAAGATTAGGCAGTAAATTAAAACGTTTACTGAAAGCGGTTGCTAAAATTCTAACGTGGTGTTATTATATTCATGAAGATAGATATAGGGGGATGATTGACAATGGAAGCTGAAGAATTAGAACCAGGGCAATCCGAAGCGCTACAGGAATTTATTTCCAATCTAGATATTTTGAACGCTTTGGCAGATGAAAAAAGACAACGATTAATTATTTTGCTAGGTTCTAAGTCACGGCAAGAGTTAACGGTTTCTGAGCTGGTTGACCGCATGGCGTTATCACAACCGGCAGTTTCACATCATTTGAAAGTTTTAAAAAATGTGGGACTTATTGATTATAAACAAACAGGATTAAAACGTTTTTACTTTTTAACACCTGAAAAAACATTAAACCGTTTGGAACATTTAATTAAAATGATTCGTGAAGGCGAAAAATCGAAGGAGGAATAGATTATGACTCAAAAAGCATATATGATTGGTACAGGTGTTGGTAACTTAGCAGCAGGTATCTATTTAATTCGTGATGGTGGCTGGCATGGTGACCAAATTACGATGTTTGGTTTAGAAAAACATGGTGCTAATGATGGCGCTGCAGTTAAAGATTATGTGACTGAATATGGTAACCAAGGTTTGAGTAATCAAAAAGGATTCCTAGCTAAAGGTGGTCGTATGTTGAATGAAGAAACATATGAAAACTTATGGGATGTTCTTCGAGAAGTGCCATCATTGGATAATCCTGGAAAGACAGTTACAGATGAAATTTTAGATTTTGATCATGCACATCCAACGCATGATATTGCACGCTTAATTGATAAAATGGATGGTATTAGAAATAAAGGCGGTAAGAATGATTATCGTCATATGCAATTTAATACACGAGATCGCGTTTTACTAACAAAATTAATGACGATGCCTGAATCAAAGGAATCAGAGATTAATGATATCAGTATTGAAAAATGGTTTGAAAATAGTCCACACATGTTTACAACTAATTTCTGGTATATGTGGCAAACAACTTTTGCCTTCAAAAAGGAAAGTTCAGCAATGGAATTACGTCGTTATATGAACCGAATGATTCTTGAATTCAGTCGTATTAACACATTGGAAGGTGTTACAAGAACACCATATAACCAATATGAAAGTATTATTTTACCAATGCGTAAATATCTTACAGACCGTGGTGTAACCTTTGTGGATAACCGTAAGATAACTGAATTTAAATTTAAAGATACAGCTTTACGTGACGATATTGTTGTCACTGGTCTTGAATATGAAGAAGTCGATAATGATAATAAAGTCGGCGAAATCATTATTAATGATGGCGATTTAGTATTTGATACGAATGGTTCAATTACAGATAGTTCATCAATGGGCGATATTGATACACCGATTGTGGAAAATATGGACTATGCACCTAGTGCTAAATTATGGAAACAAGCTACTGAACATTTCTATAACTTAGGTAAACCAGATAAATTCTTTAATGATCGTCAACAAAGTGAATGGATGAGTTTTACAGTCACAACTGATAATCATTTAGCAGTAAATGAAATTGCACGGATTACACAACAAGAACCTGGTAATGCATTGAATACCTGGGTTGATAGTAATAATTTATTATCAATCGTGGTTCATCATCAACCTCATTTCCATGCTCAAAAAGAAAATGAGACTGTATTCTGGGGTTACTGTTTATATCCTCGTCGCAAGGGTGATTTTGTTCAAAAACCATTTATCGAGATGACTGGTCGCGAAATGTTAGAAGAATTATTAGGCCATTTGGCTCAAACAGATACAGCTACGAATAATATTAGCCAACGTACAGATGAAATTATGGATAGTGTTGTTAATGTTATACCTGTTTATATGCCATATGCGAGTGCCTTATTTAACCGTCGCGCAATTGGTGATCGTCCTGACGTTGTACCTGAACATTCAAAGAATTTGGCCTTTATTAGTCAATTTGCAGAAATGCCATTTGATATGGTCTTTACAGAACAGTATTCGTTCCGTTGTGCACAAATTGCTGTGTATAAGTTCTTAGGAATTTCAGATACGCAATTAACACCATTACATCATTATGAAAAAATGCCAAAAGTTTTGGCAAAAGCAACGAAAACAATGTTTAGATAAGTTGAAATAACGATTTATAAGAATTTTTATAAATCGTTATTTTTTTGATGTATAATTAAGATTCATTCTAATTCGGAGAAGGTGTCTTAATGATCAAAATAAATACAGTAGCTGATCAGATACAATTATCAGGTATTCGTCGATTTGATGAATGGGTCTCCAAAATAGACGGTATCGATAAGTTAACGTTAGGTGAACCTAATTTCATCACACCTCAACATATTATGGACGCTACAAAAACAGCGCTTGATAACGGACAAACACATTATGAAGCCTCAGCTGGTAATCCAGAATTACGACAGGCAACTGCTGATTATTATAATGAAAAGTTTGAATTGGCTTATGACGCAAAGAATGTTTTAGTGACCGTTGGGGCAACTGAGGCAATTGCTACAGCATTAAAGACGGTAACAACACCAGGAGATTACATTTTAGTACCAGTTCCTTGTTATCCAGCTTACTTGCCATTAATGCAGTTACAAGGCGTTAAACCTATTTTTATGGATACACGTACGACGAACTTTAGGGTAACGGCAGAGCTTATTGAAAAGACATTGCAGGAAAATAAGAATAAAGCTATCGTTGGATTTATATTTAATTATCCAACTAACCCTACCGGTGTTTCTTATGGTAAAATTGAGTTATCTTCTATTAAAGATGTTTTGAAAAAACATGACATTTGGGTGATGAGCGATGAAATTTACTGCGAGTTAACCTATGAACAACCGCATATTTCCATGGCTAATTTGTATCCTGAAGGGACAATTTTAATAATGGGATTGTCTAAATCACATGCAATGACCGGTTGGCGGATTGGGTTTGTATTAGCTGAAGAACGATTAATTAATGCTATGAAAAAGGTCCACCAATATCACGTAACGACCGCGGCAACTTTATCACAAGTAGCTGCACTTGAAGCTGTTAAAAATGGGAAGCAAGATAGTGTACCAATGAGAGATGCTTATCATATTCGTCGTGATAGATTGGTAACAGCCTTAGAAAAATTAGGTTATAATTTAATTAAACCAGATGGCGCCTTTTATTTATTCGTTGAAATACCTAAAAAACTAAAATTAACGTCAGTTGAATTTTGTCAGCAACTTGCTCTGAAAGAAAAGGTAGCTGTTGTTCCAGGTAGTGCATTCACAGAATTTGGTGAGGGCTACTTTAGAATAAGTTTTGCTGCAAGTGATGAACAGTTAGCAAAACTCATCATCGCCTTGGAAAATAGTAAGCATTAAATTCAATTTATTAATCTAATTATGGTACGTTTGTATGAGTAAAAGGAGTGATTAAAATGGATGGAAATGTTGACTGGACAATTGCTGAGCTTAAAAAAATTGAAACAGAAGAAAACCAATTATTGATTGAAGCTACAATTGCGCTATTAAAAGATCAGTCAGTTGAAATTGAGAGCTTGCATGGCTCAATGGAAGGGCAGCTTTGGAGCCCAAGTAACTGGCGTAAGTAAAATCATCAATAATGGCAACAAAACAAGTGAGGAGTGACGATATGAATAATAGATTAGAAAAGTTGGACTTTGACATAACACCGGTAACTTTTAAACGCGTTTTAGTTGCCATAGATGAGGATGATTCTGAATCATCAATTTTAGCTTTTAATTATGCGGTAGCGTTAGCTAAGTTACAACAAATTCCTTTAGGGATTGTTTCAATATTAGAGACAGGTGATATGAATATTTTTGATTCTATGTCACCAGTTGTTATCAAAGAAAATAAAAAATTACTTGAAGAAAGTATCGAACGCTATGTAGATAAGGCGCATGATTTTGGCGTTAAAAATGTACAAGCAATTGTTTCTGCTGGTAGACCAGGTTCTGAAATTGTTGAGAAGGTTATTCCAGATTTTAAACCGGATATTCTAATTTGCGGTTCAAAAACGAATACGCCAAGTAATTCAAAGAAATTATTTATTGGCTCTCAAGCTAGTTATATGGCTCAAAATGCACAATGTTCCGTTAGTGTCATCAGATAATATTTTAAAAATATGAATGTTAAAAGAGCGAAAAACTCATTTTACAGTTTTTTGCTCTTTTTTAATAAAAAAATAACATAATTGTTCGTATATATGATAAGATTAACCATAGTAAATTAAAATATAGTGAGGATGGTTAAATTGAAATATTATAAAGCGTACCGAATTAGTCTTGGGTGGCAAATTTTAATTGGATTAATTTTAGGAATTATTATTGGTGCTATTGGGTATCAAAATAAACTCATTATTAACTCACTTCAACCGCTGGGAACCATCTTTATTAATATGATCAAAATGATTGTCTTACCGATTGTTGTTTCATGTCTAGTGGTCGGAATCGCCAATATGGGAGATATCCACAAATTAGGTAGAATCGGTGGAAAAACATTAATTTACTTTGAAATTATGACAACAATTGCGATTGCATTAGGATTAATTGTTGGTAACTTAACTAAACCCGGACAATTTATAGATATTACAGCTTTAAATAAAGTCGATATTAGTCAATATGTTACAACTGAAAACTCAACCTCTACTGGGTTGAGTACGATTTTAATGCATATTGTGCCAACTAATATTTTTGAGGCACTTGTTAAAGGTGATATGCTGCCTATTATCTTCTTTTCCGTTTTATTTGGACTCGGGACAGCAACGCTAGGTGAGAAGGGAAAACCGATTATTGATTTCTTCTCAGCTGTATCTGAAGTTATGTTCAAAGTGACAAACTGGGTAATGAAATTGGCACCTATCGGTGTTTTTGCATTAATTGGTGTCACAATAGCACAATTAGGCGTTTCTGCTTTAAAACCATTAGGGTTCTTTATTATTGTGACCTATATAACGATGATATTTTTTGTTATTGTAGTAATGGGTCTTGTTGCTAAATTATTTAAAATTAATTTAATCGTCTTGTTAAAGGTAATCAAGGATGAAATGATTCTTGCTTTTTCAACGGCTAGTTCTGAAGCAGCACTGCCTAAAATTATGGAAAAAATGGAAAATTTTGGTGTTAAAAAGGGAATTGTTTCTTTTGTTGTTCCAACAGGATATACATTTAATCTAGATGGATCAGCAATTTATCAGTCAATAGCTGCTCTGTTTTTGGCACAGGCATACCATATTAATTTATCAATTGGACAACAAGTTACATTATTGATTGTGTTAATGATTACGTCTAAAGGGATGGCTGGAGTACCTGGTGCATCATTTGTCGTCCTATTAGCGACAATCTCAACTATTGGTGTTCCTGCTTCGGGGTTGGCTTTTATCGCTGGAGTTGATAGAATCATAGATATGGGTCGTACAACCGTCAATGTTGTTGGTAATTCATTAGCAGCTGTTATTATCGCACAATCAGAAAATGAATTTGATCGTGAAAAGAATCAAAAGTATTTAGAAAAATTGAACATTAAGTAACCTTAAAAAGGGGGCTTTCGGAAAAAAATGACGAAAGAAATTAAATTAAAATGGTTGTTAATAGGTTCAGTGATTAGTAGCGCAGGTTCAAGTTTCGTCTGGCCGTTAACAACAATTTACATGCATAACTATTTAGGTAAAAGTTTAACATTTTCTGGAATTGTACTATTAATAAACTCAGTTGCGACTATTATTGGTAATTATGCTGGTGGTTATTTATTTGATAAATGGCGGCCTTATTATGCGACATTGGTAGGAATCGTAATTGCATGGTTGGCCGTATTAGGCTTAGTTTTCATGCATGGCTGGCCAGCATACCCAATTTTGCTAGTTATTTTGGGTCTTGGTAACGGGATTGTGGCAACAATTTTAAATTCATTTGCGGCCACAATTAGAAGAAAAGATAGTCGATATGTTTTTAATCTCTTTTATTTAGCTTTAAATTTAGGGATTGTTATTGGGACATTATTAGTTGGATACGTGATTGAAGTTAGTGTCACAATGGTCTTTGTATCAGCATTAATTTTATATTCAATATTTTTGATTACTGCTATTTTAGCGTATAGAGTTGATCCAATACGAAAAAAAGTGAAACCAACAAAATCAGAACAATCAGCTGGTGTTAATCCCAAAGTTTGGATTATCGGCGCAATGTGGTTAACATTCCTGGTTATTTGGTTGAGTTACGAGCAATGGCAAAGTAATTTATCAATTTATATGGATAAGTTAGATATTCCATTGAGTCAATATAGTTTATTATGGACGATTAATGCAGGACTCATTGTTTTTGGACAACCACTAGTGACGCTTGTAACGAGAACAATTGCTAAGTCATTATTTAGACAAATTATTATGGGTGTTGGCTTATTTGCGTTATCATTTACAACACTTATTTTTGCGAAAGACTTTTCTCATTTTGTCTTTTCAATGGTCTTGTTGACGTTAGGTGAAATGGTCGCATTCCCAGCCATTCCGGCATGGATTAATGAACTGGCCGAGCCAGGTCAAGAAGGTAAGGCACAAGGAACGATTAATATTGCCGCATCTATTGGTAAAGCGTTAGGACCATTAGTTGGTGGAATCGTAATTGAACGATTGTCATACAACGGTTTGTTCGTTGGTTCGACATTATTAATCTTACTTGCCTTGGCAGTTGTTGTTATTGCAACTAAGAAAGCGAATATAAAATCGTAAAAAAATACCACAACTTTTATAAGGTTGTGGTATTTTTTATTCTAAATCATTAAAATAGGCTAATAAATCAGTCGTAGATAGGTTGGCACGTTTTTCACCTGATAAATCAGATTGAATCTGACCATCATTTAAGACAATTGTTCGATTACCATATGATAATGCGTCCTCTAAGTGATGCGTAATCATTAGACAAGATAATTGTTCTTGTTCAACAATTTCGGCGGTTAATTTTAATAATTCTTGGCTTGTTTTGGGGTCGAGGGCGGCCGTATGTTCATCTAGTAGCAGTAAGTCAGGTTGAATCAAAGTTGCCATTAAAAAACTTAATGTTTGACGTTGACCACCAGACAAGTTTCCAGCAGGTGTATTTAAATGTTCTGATAAACCATTTGGCATCTTTGCGGTTAATTCACGAAATTGCGTCATTTTTTGTTTTAAATGACGAGGTTTAAACCGACGGCGACTGCCTCGATTTAAGGCTAATAATAGATTTTCAGCGACTGTCATTCTAGGTGCTGTGCCCATTTTAGGATCTTGAAAAACACGACTAATATAATTTGTCCGTTTAATATCATTTTCATTCGTAATATTTTTATTGCGTAACATAATTTTGCCACTCGTTGGTTTAATATTACCAGCAATTGTATTGAAAAGGGTCGATTTACCAGCGCCATTAGTACCAATTACAGTTATAAAATCGCCTTTATTGATGGTGAGGTTTAAATTTTTTAAGATTTGTTGCTCCTCAGAAGTACCGGTATTAACGGTAGTGACGATATTGGAAAGTGAAAAAATGGGTTCAGTCATTTTGAATGGCCTCCTTCAAACAAAGTATTTAGTCTTAGCGCTTTTCGGAGAGTTGGTAACATTAAACAGAATGCTAAAATAATAGCAGAAATTAATTTTAAATCGTTTGCGTTAAAGCCTAATGTTAATACAATTAAAATAACAAATCGGTAGAAAATACTACCAATGACAACGGCAACCAAACGTGCTGTTAATGATAAGTTACCAAAAACAACTTCACCGATAATAATTGCAGCAAGCCCAATGACAATCGTTCCGATACCCATACTGATATCAGCATAGCCATTATTTTGCGCGATTAGCCCACCGGCAAGTCCGATGAAGCCATTTGAAACCATTAGTCCTAAAATCTTCATACGATCGGTTTGGATACCAAGTGAGCGGGCCATTTTTTCATTATCACCGGTTGCGATGAACGCTTGGCCTAATTCGGTATTTAAAAAGAAAGCGAGTAAGCCAATACTAATGATAACCAGAATGAGCCCTAATACAACGGAATCAAAAGATGCAGGAAGATTAGTTAGAAAGTGAGCAGAAAAAATTGTATTTTGTCCAAGTAAACTGATATTTGCTTTTGTTAAAATTCGTAGGTTAATTGAATATAAACTTGTCATGACAAGGATTCCAGCTAATAAAATCGGAATTTTACCTTTTGTATAAAGTAACCCGGTGGCTAGACCAGCTAGTGTCCCTGCTAGAAATGCAAAGAATGTGGCCAGAAGCGGGTTAACTCCGTGGATTAGACAAATCACAGTTACGCTGGCGCCCATTGGAAAAGTACCTTCGACAGTCATATCAGGAAAGTCTAAAATTCTAAATGAAAGATAAAGACCAAGACCTAAAACCCCCCATAGGAGTCCTTGTCCGATAGCAGATACAATAATTGTCATTTGATTAACTCTCCTTTATTTTTGGCTTGATCAATTAATGCTTGTGGAATTGTAATATTTAAGGCCTTTGCTGTTTTCAAATTAATAACAAGATCACCTTTTTTTACAAAATTAATTGGTGTTGTTGCAGGGACACTTTTTCCAGAAAGAACGGCAGCAGCCATTTTACCAGTGGCTACACCTAAATCATATTGGTTAATACTAATAGTTGCCAAGCCGCCATTTTTGACCATTGTATCTACTGCAGGGAAAATTGGAATTTTAGCTTGTGTCGCATTTTTAACGAGAGTCTGCATACTTGATGCTACTGTGTTATCCGTGGGGACATAAACGGCATCAACAGATGCTACGAGCGATTGTGACACTTGGTCAACATCATTTGTAGAGGTAATTGTTGCCGATTTAACTTCTAAGCCTGATTTGATTGCTGCAGATTTAAATTGTTGATACTGTTTTGTAGCTGAATCGTCACTTGATGTGTAAAGGACACCCACGGTTTTCATATTAGGTATTAGTTCCTTCATTAAAGCTAACTGTGCTTTAATAGGTGCTTGATCAGAAACACCGGTGATATTATTACCTGGTTTCTGATTGTTGCTAACTAAACCAGAACCTTTTGGATCAGTAACGGCACCTAAAATAATTGGTGTTTTTTTAGTTACATTAGCTAAAGATTGTGCAGAGGGTGTTGCGATACCAATCATGAGATTAACATTTTCATTATTAAACTTGTCACTCATTGATTTTAAATTACTTTGATCAGCTTCAGCATTTTGGAAATCAATATTCACAGACTTACCAGGTACGTAACCTTCTTTTTCTAATCCAGCAATAATTCCTTTATGAATCGCATCCAGTGCAGGATGTGTTGTTAATTGAAGAATACCAATTGTTGGTACTCCTTTAGCGTTTGAAAATGTTGTTGGTTGAAGTGTTGAGAAAAAAGCAATCACTAAGAATAAAAATAACGCAATAATGGTTCCAATTAATCGTTTCATTTTATAAGTACCCCTTTAATTTTTAATAAAAAAAGACAGTCCTCAGATTCGAGGGCCGTCTTGAAAGACAAAACCCCCGCATGAATATACTGATATCCATACAGGGGTTTTGATTTATAGAAACCAAACCGATATACAGATACAATCTGAATAGACAGATTATATCTGTAAAAAACAGACTACAATCTGAATAACCGGCTTTGCCAACGATTATTAAGTTTTACTTGTGAATAAGTCATAGGCTTGATTTCCTCTCTGAGTTAGTTGATAAATGTAGTATAGATAAATCTGATATTATTGTCAAATATTATTTAAAAGATTTTAAAAGTTATAAAGAGTATAATTTAGAAAACAACAAAATTGATTCGACATTCATAGTGCGGTATGATATTTTTATTGGGAATAGCGCACTATGAATTCATAATATGAGGTGAAAAACTATGAAAAAATCGTTAAAGATTGGTATTAGTATCGGAAGTATTTTAGTTTTGGGAATTCTTGGTGGAGCAAGTTTCAATCAAAGTATGCATTTTAATAAAGGCATCACAATTAATGATACAGATGTCAGTGGATTAAGTGTTGATAAAGTTATTAGTAAGTTAAAAAATGAAACGTCAAAAAATGTTATTTATGTAGGTAAAACAAAAATAGTCGATGCAAAAGATACAACAACTGGTTTTACTGATGAAGATAAGCCAGCGATTAAAGCATTGTTGAAGAAGCAACGTACCATTCTTCCTTCAAATGTTAAGAAAAATTATGCGATTGTTCCACAAAAGTTGAATACAACAGTTAAGGATCAATTAAAAGCACAATTAAAAACCCAACTAACAAAGTTAAATAAAACAAGAACAGTGGCTGTTGATGCAAGTCCCATTTTAAAAAATGGAAAAGTATCAGTAACACCTGGGAAAAAAGGGAATCAATATAATGTTAAGCAAATTTTAGCTGCCTATGATAAGGCTGGCTATAGTAGCATTACGAAGTTGAAGGATACTGAACTCCAACCTTTATCTGCTGACAGTAAAACAGTTAAAGCTGATACTGAAAAATTGGATACACTAGCTGCTAGACAGACTGTTTATACCGTTCAATCAACGAAGTATACGTTGAAGGGTGCAGATATTCTTAAGCAAGCAACTGTTGAAGATGGTAAATATGTTGTTGATACGAGTGGTATTTCTGCAAAAGTAGATGAAATTAATAAGAAACAAGCAACATTGAATAAAAAGTATAATTTTAAAACGGCTACAGGAAGTACTGTTCCAGTTAGTGGACAATCATATGGTTGGGCCCTTGGAATGAATGACTCAGTGACACATGTTTTGACAGCGTTAGAAGATGGTACTGCAGCTATTGACGCAACCAATGATAAATATGGTGTTGGCTATAATACTTATGGAACTGGTTACACAACGACTGCAAATGATGGACTTGGAGATACGTATGCTGAAGTGTCAATTGCGCAGCAGAAAGTTTGGATCCATAAAAATGGCAAGGTTGTTTTAACAACTGATGTTGCAACTGGTAAACATAGTACTGGTGAAGATACAACTAAGGGTGTTTGGTATATTATGTACAAACAAACGCCATCAATACTTAAAGGTAGTGAAGTTGGTAAAGCTAATTATTCTGTCAAAGTTAGTTACTGGGCTCAATTCACAAATAGTGGAATTGGTTTCCATGACGCTAGTTGGAGAACAAATTGGTCTAAAACAGCTTATCTTAAAGATGGTTCTGGTGGTTGTGTTAATACAAAACCAGCCGCAATGGCAACTTTATTTGCGAACGTTTCACAAAACGAACCTGTTGTTGTTTATTAATTTAAGGCTTAATCAGTTCTTAAACTGGTTAAGCTTTTTTTAATGATTTATTATTAATAACTTCATAGATAAGTCATAAAGCCAAGGTAGTATGAACCTATACCAGAAAGGAAGTTTAACAAAATGAAAATAGATAAAAACAAAGATAATAAATTAATAAGTGATAATATCGTTTCTGCACAAGTCATTGCGTTGAACAATCATATTATTACTGTAAAAACTGAAAATTCAGAAATTATAAAAATTAAACAACCAAATAGTACAAAAAATGACAAGATATTTCTAGAGACAATGAAAGATATTTTACGGTCGGGATTGTGGATTCCTGTGAATCGAGTCATGCAAATTATAATGCGTTATGACTGGTTTGATACGCCATTTGAAGAATATAGTTATGTATAGAAATCATGTATAATAACGTTAGAGGTGGCAGGGATGACGATTAAATTAATTGCAGTAGATTTAGATGGTACATTTTTAAGGGATGATAAATCATACGATAAAGAAAGATTTTCGCATCAATTTGAAAGGATGCAACAACAGGGAATACATTTTGTGGTAGCAAGTGGGAATCCAACCTTAGCCATTGAACAATATTTTAAAGAAATTAAAGATAAAATTGGTTACGTTGCTGAAAATGGAGCAGTCATTCAAGATGCAAAAGAGTTATTGAAAGAATACATTTTTGAAAATAGTCTCTATCAAGAAACGATTCAGTATTTGAAGGAAACATTCACTGAAATAGGACTATTAGCGGTTAATAATCAAGGAGGTTTCTATGATAAACGGGAATCTGATACATTTATTCAAGATGTAAATGATTATTATCCGAAAGTAACCGGAGTCGATAATTTGGTATCACTTAATCAAGGAATTTCTATGCTGACGGGTCATTTTCCCGTGTCGTTATATGAAAGAATATCATTACAATTAAATACTGAAATGAATAATAAACTTCAAGCAAAAGCGTCTGGATTTGGTTATATTGATATTAATTTAGTGAACGCGACAAAGAAAAACGGCATAAATTTACTACAAAATCGTTGGCAAATCTTGGATGAAGAAGTTGCGACATTTGGGGATAATGATAATGATCAAGAAATGTTGGCGTTCACGCCGAATAGTTTTTCTATGGCTAGCGGATCAAAGTTAGCTAAAAAAACAGCAAAACACATCATTGGGTTGAATCAAAATGATAGTGTTTTGGATAGCATTGATGATATTTTAAATCATAAATTGTAAAGAAACGTTCTTTTCCAAGGGGCGTTTCTTTTTAGTTCTTTGTATCCGTTTACTTATGCAGTATAATAGAGTTATTAAAGCATAATCGGAGGAATGTAATTTTGACAGTCAAGATAATTGCAGTGGATTTAGATGGTACATTTTTAAGAGATAATAAAACGTTTGATGAAGTTAGATTTAGTCACCAATTAGTTGAACTAAAAAATAAAGGGATTCATTTCGTGGTAGCAAGTGGAAATCAAGTTATGAAAATTAAAGATATTTTTAAACGTATCTCTGGTGAAATAGGTTACGTTTCAGATAACGGTGCGGTTATTTATGATGGCAACACCCATATCAGATCATTTAATATTGATCCAGCCGTATTTGAAAAAACAGTTTTATATATCCAAAAGGTATCGCCAAATTATGGAATCTTAGCATCAACAGATGAGAGTGGGTATATTGATGCAAGTGAGTCTGATAACTTTGTAGAAATGGCTAATACGTACTATCCAGACATTATTAAGGTCCCTAATTTAAGTAAGGTTGAAAAAACTATTTCTAAAGTTACGATTAATGGCCCCATTGACGAATATAAAACATTTGCGGTTAAATTAAAAGAAAATGTTGATGAATCATTAGTTGCAAAAGTTTCTGGTTTTGGATTTATTGATATCAATGTTAAAGAGGCAACAAAACAAAATGGGTTAAATGCTTTGCAAGAATTATGGGATGTAAAAGATGATGAAGTAGTAACCGTTGGAGATAATGATAATGATGCTGAGATGTTGGCATACACACCATTAAGTTTTGCAATGGAAAAGTCTTCAAATATGGCAGCTAAAATGGCAAATCATCGTATCGGTTCAAATCAAGATGATAGCGTCTTAGATTTAATTGATGACGTTTTAGCAGGTAAATATTAAAATATAATTTAGATAATGACGTAAAAATAAGTGATGATTATCACTTATTTTTTTACAAAAAAAACCACTTTCTTGTGAAAGTGGCAGATAATTAAATTTATTTAGAAACAACGCTAAAACGTTCTTGATGATGTGAATTAGATTCAATTTCATCAACCAATGCGATAGAGAAGTCGGCATAGCTAATTTCACTATTACCTTGTGAATTCATTGTTAAAACGTCACCGGCAATTTGATAGTGGCCTGTTTTTTCGCCACTAGGATTGAAAAATGCAGCTGGTGAAATATAGACCCAATCTACATTTGAAACGGTACGGAGTGTGACTAAAGCATCACGCATATTTTTGGCTGTTGCTTTAGCACCTTCAGGGAAGTCAGGTGTATCACCAAGTAACAGTGTTTTTTCAGAATCAACGAAAAGACTACTTGCGCCACCAACAATAACGAGCTTAACCTTAGTATCAGCTAAGATATCCGTTAAATGTTTTAATGATGTTTGATGAAGATTTTCTTGACCAAATGGAGCGTTAAAAGCATCTACAATAACATCAAATAATTCTAAATCAGCAGTTGTTAACTTGAAAAGATCTTTTTCTATAAAAGGAACATCTTCTGTTAATTTGCTTTTATTTCTAATAATAGCAGTAACATCTAAATGACGAGAAACTGCCTCTTTTAATGTAGATTGTCCTTGTTTACCAGTTGCACCAATAATTCCAATTTTCATTTTATAACTCCCTTTCTAAGTAACTGTCTTCACAATAGTTGAATGACATTTTTTTGTCAAAGAATAAGTCGTCAGGTTACATCTTTATTTTAACTGATAAATATGGTATGTTTATAGTTGTTATGGGGATGTTCAGGATTCGACAGGTATAGGTTGAGCTTGGATTGCGTTTCGAAGTTTGCGTCTTCGTTAAAACGCTCAGTTAAATTATAACTGCAAAAAATAATAGTAATACTTACGCTTTAGCTGCTTAATAGCGCTCTAACGTAGATCCTCCTAGTATCGTCCATGTGCTAGATCTGGGTCCTAAATTAAGTGGACTTACGTTAACTTCTTCCACCTGGAGAAGTTAAAAGAGACTAATCAGGTTAGTCAGACGTGTTAGCCCTGTTATACGGCGCTACGGTTGGCGAATTTTAAATAGTATAACTATGAACGTAGATGTTTGAGTGGCAATATGCTTGGACGCGGGTTCGACTCCCGCCATCTCCATTTTACAGTTTGAATAAGGTTGAAAAGCCTTATAAAATATCACTTTTGCATTTTAAAAGTTTGAATAAGATTGAATGAGTTTGAATGCAAATTAAGGTGTTTTTAAGGTGATTTTTGACAATCCTATTCAACATAACAGATGAAAAGATGACTTGATTCGACGAGTTATCTTTTTTATTTTGCCATAAAATTAGAGGTCTATTATGAAAAAATAAATTAATTTGTTAGAAATTACGGACACAAAAAATGACCATTTACAAAGGATTATTTTTGTAAGTAGTCGTTTTTTACGAACTTTATATTAAAATAAAGGTATAAACCAAGAAAGAATATAGTTAGTAACCATATCTAATATTGGAGATAGAGGTTAACTCTTTTAATTTTTTAGATTGATTGTCAGATAAAGGTTGTTCATCATTCCTGATGGCTTTAGAAAGATCTAAGTTCATGCGACTTAAAATGAATGGAACAGAAGAACGTTTTTGTTTTAGTTCTTCGAGATAAGCTTGTAACGTAATTTTAAGTGTATTATTACCATTATTTGTACTTAAATCAGTTAATAAATCGGTAATAATTTGTTCGGCCTGTTTTCCACGATCATCTCCGCCGGAAAACCATTTTAATTTATTCATAGACTAGAACTCCTTAATTTATTTGTATTAACTAATAATATATTAAAATATATAAATTAAAGAGAAATAGTTAACATAATAAATGATAAATATGGTCCCAGTTGATCATTAAAATATAAATTAACCTACCAGTTTATGCCTGCCATATTTGTTGGAAGTATATTTTATCTTTAAAAAGTGGAATTATTTTTAGTTGATTTAATGACTAATCTTTGTAATACTAAATTTATAAAAATTTAGGGGGTTCGTATGTCAAAAGGTAGAGTTGAAGCGTTCACAGATGCTGTAGTTGCTATTATTATGACAATCATGGTTTTAGAGTTAAAAGCACCAGAGGGAGACACATTTTCAGATTTAATACCGCTTCAAAGTACTTTTTTAGCTTACGTATTAAGTTTCTTTTTAATTGGTGTCACCTGGAATAATCATCATCACATGTTTCAATTGGCGGATAAAATCAATGGGCGGGTGTTGATTGTTAATACTGGATTTATGTTTGTAATGTCATTCATGCCATTTGCAACAAGCTGGGTTGGTGAACATTATAATAAATTTGCGCCTGCCTTTTTATATGGCCTTGTCTTTCTATTATTTAATATTATGTATGTAGTATTAACTAATGAATTACTTCGAGCAAATGGGCCTGAATCAAATTTAGCAAAAGCAATTAAAAATGACAATAAAACATGGGTGTCGTTATCTTTTTCACTTATTGGATTGATGTCAGTATTTATTAAACCAGAGTTGGTGTTAATTTTTTGTCTGATTGTACCATCAATTTGGTTTATACCTAATCGATTAATTGAAAATTTCTATAAAGACAAATGAAAAAAAGTTCCAACAAGAAATTTCTTGTGTAATAATCCCTTTATGGTTGTCAGATGAAATAATATAATTTCATCCGATAATCATGGAGGGATTTTTGTATGTCC